>JAISXJ010000093.1 GCA_031270565.1 Prevotellaceae bacterium | reverse complement strand
AAACTCTAAACTCTAAACTCTAAACTCTAAACTCTAAACTCTAATAACTACACTCTAAAAACTATAAACTAAAAAAACTACCTTTGCAGCGTATCCCATTTACTATTATGACAATTAATAATTTATTTAAAATAACACTCTTATGGAAAACAACAGTTTATTAAAACTCGTAACCGCCAAAGCACACACGTGGCTTGATGGTTCGTATGACGAGGAAACCAAAGCCGAAGTACGTCGCATGCTTGCCGCTGACGACCAAACAGCGTTAATAGAATCTTTCTACAAAGACCTCGAATTTGGTACGGGTGGTCTGCGTGGCATTATGGGAGCAGGCTCAAACCGTATGAATATCTACACCGTAGGCGCCGCAACTCAGGGATTGAGCAATTATCTTAAACGGGAATTTGCCGGATTGCCGCAAATCAGCGTAGTCATTGGGCATGACTGCCGCAATAACAGCCGCAAGTTTGCCGAAATATCAGCAGATATTTTTTCCTCTAACGGCATAAAAGTCTATCTTTTTGATGCACTGCGTCCCACGCCGGAAATATCGTTTGCCATCCGAACACTCGGCTGTCAGAGTGGCATTATCCTGACCGCCAGCCATAATCCCAAAGAATACAACGGCTACAAAGCCTACTGGGACGACGGCGCACAAATCATCGCTCCGCACGACGTCAATATTATTGCCGAAGTGGAGAATATCAAGTCTCCCGACGCTATCAAATTTGACGGCAACCCCGCACTCATTGAGCGTATCGGCGAAGAGATAGACGCCCTTTATCTGGAACGGATAAAGGATATTCTGCTTTCGCCCGATGCCATTAAACGCAACAAGGAGTTGAAAATCGTTTATACACCCATCCACGGCACCGGCTACCGTCTGATTCCGCGCTGTCTGCGTGAAATCGGCTTCGAGAATGTTACCACTGTGGAAGAACAGATGGTTGTCAGCGGGGATTTTCCCACCGTTATCTCCCCCAATCCCGAAGAGCCTGCAGCGCTGGATATGGCAATCCGTAAAGCCAAAGCCATTGACGCAGACATCGTGATGGCTTCCGACCCCGACGCCGACAGAATGGGTATTGCCGTTAAAAATGACAAAGGCGAATGGACGCTGGTCAATGGCAATCAGACGTGCATCCTGTTCACCCACTACATCATCACCCGTCGCCGCGAACGGCAACAACTCAAAGAAACCGATTACATGGTCAAAACCATCGTTACATCGGAACTGGAGAGAATCATTTGTGAACGTAACGGTGTAACCCTTTACGACTGTTACACGGGATTTAAGTGGATTGCCGCCGTTGTACGAGAGAATGAAGGCAAACGCAACTATATCGGCGGTGGCGAGGAGAGTTATGGCTTTATGCCCGCCGCTTTCGTGCGCGACAAGGATGCCGTCGCTTCCTGCGCCCTGATGGCAGAAATTGCCGCATGGGCAAAAGATAACGGCAAAAGCATTTATCAACTCCTGCAGGACATCTACATAGAATACCGATTCAGCAAAGAGAAAGGTATTTCGGTGGTCAGAAAAGGTAAAACCGGCGCTGAAGAGATTGCGCAGATGATGGTCAACTACCGGCAAAATCCCCCGCAACAGATTGCCGGCTCGTCGGTAACGCTTATTAAAGACTATCAAACACTGCGGCAAAGAGACCTCCGAAGCGGCAAAGAGACTGAACTTGATTTTCCCGCTACATCGAATGTTCTGCAGTATTTCACCGAAGATGGTACCAAAGTATCGGTACGTCCATCAGGAACAGAGCCGAAGATTAAATTCTACATCGAAGTACAGGATACGCTTCCGAGCCGCGCCGACTACGACGCCGTTGATGCCAAAGCCAACGACAGGATAGAGGCTGTACGCGCTTCTCTTGGCGTATGAAAAGCCGTTGACAGTTTATCGCCGCGTTTATGATTATAGAGATAGATAAACAGTCGGGGTTTTGTCATGGTGTGGTGCGTGCCATACGGAAAGCGGAACAGGAGTTGCAGGCGGACGGCACACTTTACTGTCTGGGCGACATCGTCCATAACGGACAGGAAATGCAGCGTCTCAGCCGACAGGGGTTGAAGACGATTTCTTACAGCACATTCAGCCAGCTGAAAGGTATCAAAGTGTTGCTGCGTGCACACGGCGAGCCGCCATCGACCTATCTCACCGCCAAACGTAACGGCATATCCATCATCGACGCTTCCTGCCGCGTGGTGTTGACGTTGCAGGAGAAGATTCGCAAGTCCTTTGAACTTTATCCCGAAGCACAGATTGTGATATACGGCAAACACGGACACGCCGAAGTGCTGGGACTGGAGGGACAGACCGACAATACCGCTGTCGTCGTCGAGAATGAAGAGGAATTGAATAAAGTGGATTTTACCCGTGATATTATTCTCTTTGCTCAAACCACCCAGTCGATAGAGGGGTTCAGAAGTCTGGTAGAACTCATCAAACAGCGGCACAAAGGGAGTGCAATGTTCAAATATTATGACACCATTTGCCGTCAGGTATCGAACCGGATACCGGAAATTAGGATTTTTGCCTCCCGTTTCGATGTAACGCTTTTTGTCGGTGGGGAAAAGAGTTCCAACGGACGGATTCTTTTTCAGGAGTGTCTGAAAGTTAATCCGCATACGCATTTCATCTCGTCGGGCGAAGATATTGATGAACGCTGGTTTGCCGGTTGCCGGTCGGTAGGCATCTGCGGCGCAACGTCAACACCAGAATGGCTGATGATTGTTATTAAAGACAGGCTTGAAGCCATGTTTAATTAAAAGGAACTTCTAAATACTGATTAAGAAAACCGGATATGTTATTCGACGAAATCATTTTTGGACCCATTACCAGTCGCCGTCTTGGGCAGTCGCTGGGGATAAATCTTTTGCCGACCAATGGCAAGGTCTGTACTTTTGACTGCATCTATTGCGAATGTGGGTTCAATTTCAGAAACCCTGAGGCACACATGCCTTCCCGCAATCAGGTAAAAGAGGCAATGCAGAAACGCTTTGATGCGCTCGCTGCACAGGGGGCAACGATAGACTCCATCACCTTTGCCGGAAATGGCGAGCCGACCGTGCATCCCGACTTTGAAACTATTATTGATGACACCATTGCGCTGCGCAACAGTCTGTTCCCCCAAGCAAAAATATCCGTCCTGTCGAACGCTACCTGTTCGGGGCGTGAAAAGGTGTTTCGTGCCTTGAACAGGGTGGATAACGCTATTCTCAAACTGGATTCGGGCATTGAGGCATCGGTGCGGCTGATAAATCAGCCATGCGGCGCATTTTCTCTTGATGAAACCGTACGGAATATGTGCCGTTACCGGAACAATCTGATTATTCAAACGCTCTTTTTCAGCGGTGAATACGGAGGGCATTATGTGGACAACACCACCACAGAGGAGGTGGAAGCGTGGCTGCAGCTGATTGCCGTCATTCGCCCCCAAGAGGTGATGCTCTATTCGCTTGACCGACCTGCGCCTGCGCAAAACCTCAAAAAGGCGTCGTTAGACACCCTGAAAGCCATTGCCGGCAAGGTAGAAGCGCTCGGCATTGCCACGCAGGTTAACGGCTAATCATAAAAAAATAACAACCGGCGCATGTCTTCGCTTTATCACCAATCGTATCTTTTGCTGCAACAGGCTGTTGATGCCGTTCACGGCAGGCGTATACTGCTCTGTCCGCTGAACTGGGGACTGGGTCATGCTACGCGCTGTGTGCCGATTGTCAAGGCGTTGCTCAAGGCTGGGAAAGAGGTTGTTATCGCTGCCGACGGATTGCCCTTAGCATTTTTTCAGCAAGAGTTCGGCAATTTGCCGACGGTACGTTTTGCCGGTATCGAAGGGCGTTACAGCCGCAGGCAGTCGCAGGCGGGGGCGATGCTGCGACAGTTGCCCTATTTTCTGTTCGCTGTCATTCGTGAACACCGGCAGTTGAAAAGGCTTGTTGAGGCGCACCATATCGACACCGTCATCTCCGACAACCGTTTTGGCTGCTGGCTCAAGAGTTGCGAGAGCATTTATATCACGCATCAGCTTATGGTGAAAATGCCCGGACGGTGGCTCGAAACGATAGTACACCGGTTGCATCACGCAATTATTATACAGTATAATGCCTGCTGGATACCGGATATGCCCTCTGTGGAGGATAGTCTGTCGGGTGATTTGTCGCACCGTTATCCCCTGCCCGCCAACGGGCGATTTATTGGTATCCTTTCGCGTTTTGAGCCGACAGAGGTTGTCGTGCCGGCTGTCTGCCGTGCCGTTGCCATTCTCTCCGGACCGGAGCCGCAACGTACCTTATTGGAAGAAAAGCTGATAGCGCGATGGGAAAACAAACATACGCCCCTGCTGATTGTCTCCGGCAAGCTACTTGATGACAGCCGTTGCCAACAGTCCTGCGGCAGAAATATCACGCTTGTTTCGCATCTCACGACGGCTGAACTGGCGGCGTTGCTTGCCTCCGATGCGGAAATCTACTGCCGTTCGGGCTATTCCACGTTGATGGATTTAGCCTGTCTGGGACGCACCGCCACGCTCATCCCAACGCCCGGACAGACAGAACAGATTTATCTTGCAGAACTCGCCGAAAAACGCGGCTTCAGGGTTATCCGGCAGGAAGATTTATAGAAAAGTTATCAGTTATCAGTTTTCAGTGAATTGGCTACGCCGAACGTTGTATTCGTGTATTTGTGGCTAAATTACTCTCCTAAGAGGACGTTAAGGACAGAAGGGACAAACTACTCTAAAAACTACACTCTGATAACTGACAACTGAAAACTATTATTCACTAAAAAAGTATTACCTTTACGCGCTCAAAAAGAAAACAGCGGCGACAGGTACGCATACCTGTCCATTATCACTATTTCTCTATGAAAATCAACAACAAACAATACCTGTTTTTATTCTTTGCAGTGTTGCTTTTATCATCATGTATGACAACACGACAGGTGAATTATTTTCAAACAGGTGGAAATATTCCGCAGTATGCCGATAGCGTTGCCTATCAGGACTACCTTCTGCAAAAGGGCGATTATTTATTTGTGCGCGTCTATTCCATTAGACCTGATGAGGTTACTCCCTACAATGGACCAATCAATTTGATGCAATATGGGAGTGATAACTCAACGGCACGCCTTTATATGTATCTGGTGGAGGAAGACGGTTGCATAGATTATCCCTATATCGGAAAAATGCAGGTATTGGGTAAAAGTGTCAGGGAGGTAAAATTTCTGTTTGAAGAATATTTTTCGGAATTAATATCCGATTTTTCTGTGGATGTTCGCCTTGTCAATCGTACTTTTTCAATCATTGGAGAGTCGGGGTCGGGACGCTATCAGATACCCAAAGAGAAATTGACCATCTTTCAAGCTCTGGCTATGTTCGGCGACTTGTCGCAATATTCCGACAGAACAAAAGTTCAACTTATTCGCCAGACAACAGACAGTACCGTTGTTAAGACGTTTGACCTCCGTCCAAAGTCAATTATTCACTCCGAATACTATTACATCCAGCCCAACGATGTGCTTTATATTCAATTTTCCAATGCAAAATACTTCGGCATCAATCATTTTACACAGGCAATAGGCGTTACCCTTTCCACCGCGTCATTTGGTTTGATGCTCTACAACGTTGGCGTTCGTATCAAAGAGGCAACCGAAAAATAATATGACAATACAGATGAAAAAACCACATTTCTTATATACAGTCGTGTTGTTGGTAGTGATTGGCTTGTTGTCGTCGTGCTATTCTCGCCGTTCCACAGGCTATTTGCAGGAGCGTAGCAGCCTCCCTCAATACAAGGCAGCGGAATACGAAGAGTACCGTTTGCGTGAAAATGACGAAATTGTTATCCGGATTATCACAATAGACAAAGATATAGCTGCCATCTATGAGTCGTCGAGCAACATCACGAATACTATGGCATATCGCATATATCCTGACGGAACAGTGGATATTCCTTTTTTGTCGGGCGTATCGGTACTTAATATGACACTGAACGAGGTTCAGCAGGCGTTTGAAAAACGGTTGTCGGATTTTGCTCCGGACATAAGAGTAAAAGTGGCGCTAAATACGGGTACTTTTTGCGTGATTGGAGACGCTTCACGTGGATATTTCCCCATTTACAAGGAACGTCTAACCATTTTTCAGGCTCTGGCTATATTCGGCGACATTCACGAGACAGCGCAGTTTTCAGCCGTCAAAATCATTCGGGAAAAAGCAGAGGGAACGGTTATTAAATCGTTCGATATTCGCTCCAAAAGTATCATCGACTCGGAATTTTACTATATCTATCCCAACGACATCATCTATCTGGATCTGTCGAAAAAGAAATTTTGGGGCGTGAACTCTTACAGCTCGTTTTTGAGTATAGTAACAACCCCGATTACTTTGGCGCTATCCGTTTGGAATATGATAGAAATCAACAGATAACAGATATTAAGGCAGTATTTTATGGAAATAAATCAGACTAAAGATCATCAGCAGCAACCGGCTTTTAATGCGTCGGAAGAATCCTCTTTCAACTGGAGAGAATGGATCATGCGGTTTCTCAGCCACTGGTACCTTTTTGTTGCAACCACAGCCATAGCTCTGGGAATAGCTGTTGTGCAAAATCTCAAATGGATGCCTCGTTATCAAACCGAGACCGAAATAATGGTAGAGAACGCCACCTCAAACAGCTACTCTTTTATGCAGGGATTTTCTTTGGGAAGCAGTTCTTATAAAAATGCCGAAAATCAGTTACTGTTACTTCGGTCGCGCAATTTAATCCACCAAACGATGGAGATATTGCCCTTTGGTGTGGATTATTTCTCTCAGGGACGCTTTAAAACAAGATCTCTCTACGGTTTTTCACCAATCAAAGTCATACCGGAAACATTGACCGATGAGGCGTATGGCTACACCTATCATTTCATCGGCACGGACAGTGTTTCTTTTCAGATTATTGCAGAAAATAAACAGCTGGGTGTTTCATTCAAACTGGAAGGAAGATACGGCGAGGTAATTGGCAATCAGATAGCTCTTTTTTCCATTGAACGAAACGATACGCCGTTTGAAAAATACGATTTGTTTTTCAGGTTTCGCTCCATTGAATCGCTGACCGATGAATTTGCAGGCAGATTACGCGTTACATACATCGGCGAATCCTCTTCTGTTATTAATGCATCAATTGTAAGTTCGGATATTTCGCGCGACCGCAATTTTCTGGATGCTTTGGCAGAGACCTATCTGAATGACAATCTTGAAAAAAAGAACAGAGAGGCTATCCGCACCATCGATTTTATTGATGAACAGTTGAACTATTTATCCGATTCATTGGCAATATCGGAAGCAGAATTGCATGCCTATCGCTTGGCCAACAATATTGTTGATATGTCTTCATACAGAAGTGGATTGTTGTCAAAACTCTCCTCTTTTGAAATCCAAAGACAGGAATTGAGAGCAAAGGAGAGTTATTTTAACTATTTGTCGCGCTATCTTATTCAGAATGTTGAGGATAACGGATTGATGGCGCCAACAAGCATTGGTGTAGCAGATCCTGCGTTGCTGGCGCTGGTGTCGGAATACAATGTACTTGTTATGGATCGTGCCGAGAAAGGCGTCAAACATCCCTCTTACGAGCGACAGACCAAACAGATTGAGTTAGTAAAAAAACAACTGCTTGAGGTGTTGAAAAATGTGCGGGCGGTGTACGACATTGAGCGGAAGAATTTCGATGATGACGAAGCTAAAGCCCTGATAGAACGACAAAAAGCGCCTGAAAAAGAGCAACGCATGATTGCTTATGAGCGCAAATACAGAATCAATGACGACTATTACACTTTCCTGCTGCAAAAACGCTCCGAAGCTCAAATTCGTAAGGCATCGAACACCCCTGACGGCAGCATCCTGCAAAAAGCACGGGTAACGACCCTGACAAATGGCAAAGACAAGTCTCAAAATTACATACTGTACCTGTTTATAGGGTTGCTCCTGCCGGTGATATTTTTGATAATACGGGAGTTGTTCAATAATACGGTGAGAACGGTTGCCGATATTGAAAAAGCGACGAAATTCCCCTTTATCGGTACGGTACGGCATGCCAAAAGTGAAGACCCTGTCATTTCTAAAAAATATCCCAAGTCGGTTTTTGTAGAGTCGTTACGCCTTATAAGAACACGCATAACACTGTTATTGCAGCGCAAAACGTCTGTTACGCTATTGATTACATCAGTAGAATCAGGCGATGGGAAGACCTATTTCTCTGCAAACATGAGCGGCGTTTATGGATTAACGAGCCGCAAAACACTGTTAATTGACCTTGACCTGCACAAACCGAGTTTGCCGACGTTGCTGGGAAATCATTCCAAACTCGGATTGATGCACTATATCATTGGCGATGCTTCTTTGGATGAGGTGATCCAAAAGCGCGATGAATATGGATTTGACTTTTTGCCTGTCGGCATATTGCCGCCAAATCCGGGGGAGTTGATACGTTCCCCAAAATTGAAAGACACGATAATAGCCCTGCAGGAGCGTTATGATTATATTGTCATTGACACCAGCCCGATAGGACTTGTATCGGACGCCTACTCACTGCTTGATTTGGTTGACCTTACGATTATTGTTGCTCGAAGCTGCAAAACGAACAAGCATTTCTTTCAGGATATTTGCGGTCAGTTATTCAATGACAAATTAACAAATATCTACATTGTTCTCAACGACTTGGACAATAAAAAGGTAGAAACAGCGGGTTATGGCTATGGTTATGGCTATGGATCTTCCTACTATGGTAACAGCGTAAAAAGTGGCGCTTACTATGGAGATGCAGATTTTGAACGCGAAGAGCCGACTTTCTGGCAAAAGATTTTTACCCTGCTTTTGGGTCGAGGCGGAAAATAGGTTATCCTGTTTGTCGTTAGTCATTATATTTCAAGATATTAGAAAAACTAAACTGTAAATATTTTTAGAAAAAAAATATTATGCAAAATATTTGCACAGTTAAAGATTATATAGTACCTTTGCGCACTCTTTTTGAGAGGAAAAATATTAATCGCTTAAAGATATAAAAAACGTAACATGTCGAAAATTTGTCAGATTACAGGTAAGAAAGCCATGAGGGGAAACAACGTTTCGCACTCCAAACGTCGTACCAAACGCACTTTTGACGTCAACTTGTTCACAAAAAAATTCTACTATGTAGAAGAAGATTGCTGGATCAGCCTGAAGATTTCAGCGTCAGGGCTTCGCACAATTAACAAAGTCGGTTTGGATGCTGCTCTTAAAGGCGCAGTGGAAAAGGGATATTGTAAGTGGAATGAGATTAAATACATGATTAACTAACGGGAGAAAAGAAGCATGGCAAAAAAAACGAAAGATGCTCGTGTTCAGGTCATCTTGGAATGTACCGAACATAAAACCAGCGGGATGCCGGGTACGTCGCGCTACATCACAACCAAGAACCGAAAAAATACTACCGGACGGTTGGAGCTGAAAAAGTATAACCCGATTTTGAAAAAAGTAACTGTTCACAGAGAAATTAAATAACAGAAAGAATTATGGCAAAGAAAGCGGTTGCATCATTGCAAAAAGGTGAAGGGCGTGGTTATGCGAAAGTTATCAAAATGGAGAAATCTCCCAAAACAGGCGCCTACATATTTCACGAAGAAATGATACTTAACGAAAAGGTAAAGGACTTTTTCGCGCAGTAAAGTATAATTTTTTTTCATTGAAGTAAATTGTTGTTTTAGAGAACTGCCTCCTCCCATCGTTTTGATGTGGGGGAGGTTTTGTCGTTACCAAGTAAATTTAGATTATGGGAATATTAAATTGGTTTACAGGAGAAAAAAAAGAGATTTTAGATGATAGTTTGACGCAGACTAAACGTTCGATGTTCGAGAAGTTAACGCATGCCGTTGTCGGAAAAACAAAAATCGACGACGACGTCCTGGATAACCTCGAAGAAGCGCTAATCAGGTCTGATGTGGGTGTAGCTACCACATTGCGGATTATTGAGCAGATAGAGAAGCGTATTGCTCAGGAAAAATATATCGGTACGGAAGAATTGAATCGCGTACTGAAAGAGGAAATTGTTGCTCTGCTCTCGGACAATGACGCCGGTCAAACGACTACCTTTGACGCTCCGTTGCCGCACTCTCCCTACGTAATTATGGTGGTGGGCGTAAACGGTGTGGGTAAAACCACCACCATTGGAAAATTAGCCTATCAGTTCAAAAAAGCGGGAAAAAGTGTTTATCTGGGAGCTGCCGATACGTTTCGAGCGGCTGCAATCGACCAGTTGCAGATTTGGAGTCAACGTGTGGATGCGCCATTGATAAAGCAAAAAATGGGAGCCGACCCGGCAGCTGTGGTATTCGATACGCTCTCGTCGGCAAAAGCGCATCACGCAGATGTGGTCATTATTGATACCGCCGGACGGTTGCACAATAAGATTAATCTGATGAACGAGTTGACAAAAATTAAAAATGTCATCCAAAAAGTATTACCCGGTAATGAACCTGAAGTCCTGCTGGTACTTGACGGTTCTACGGGACAAAATGCTTTTGAGCAGGCGACTCAGTTCACCAAAGCAACACATGTAACGGCGCTAGCAATCACAAAACTTGACGGAACAGCTAAAGGCGGCGTCGTGATTGGTATCTCCGACCAGTTCAAAATACCTGTAAAATACATTGGGCTGGGAGAAGGCATGGACGATTTGCAGTTGTTCAATCGCAAAGAGTTTGTCAATTCACTGTTTGAATAACCGTTCGTTATGCGCAAAAATCAGGTTGACATCATTACGTTGGGATGTGCGAAGAATTTAGTTGATTCCGAACGTCTGATGATGCAATTCAAGGCAAATGGCTACCACGTACGGCATGACCCCGAGCGCGTGTCGGCAGAGGTGGTGGTGGTCAATACCTGTGGTTTTATCGGCGCAGCCAAAGAAGAATCCATCGCAACAATCCTCGCTCTGGCGGAAGCCAAGAAAAAACGCCGTATCGGTCAACTTTTTGTGATGGGATGCCTTTCTGAACGTTATCTGAAAGAACTTGAAGCGGAATTGCCCGAAGTAGATCGATTCTATGGAAAATTTGACTGGCAACGCATCATCTCCGATTTGGGATTTGCCTACCGGAACAATCTGTCAAACGACAGAGTACTCACAACGCCTCAGCACTACGCTTACGTGAAAATTGCTGAAGGATGTAATCGAACCTGCGCTTACTGCGCCATTCCCATTATCACCGGCAAATTTGTTTCGCGACCGATTGAAGAGATTCTCCGTGAAGTCGAAACGCTTGCCCAAAATGGCGTAAAAGAATTTCAACTTATTGCGCAGGACTTGACTTTTTATGGAAAAGATATATACAAACGGGTTCGTTTGGCGGATTTGGTAGAGCAAATGGCGCAGATTCCCAATGTAAAATGGATACGCCTACACTACGCCTATCCTCATCAGTTTCCTATGGACATTTTGCCGGTGATACGCCGTTACAATAATGTGTGCAACTATCTGGATATGGCATTACAGCATATCTCCGATCCGATGCTTAAACGGATGCGCCGACATATAACCAAGTCCGAAACCATTGAACTGATTAAGATTATCCGTCAGGAGGTGCCCAATATTCATCTGCGTACAACACTTATGTTGGGGCATCCCGGCGAAACGGAACAAGATGTTGAAGAATTGATTACCTTTGTGGAGCAAACACGCTTCGAGCATTTGGGAACATTTGCCTATTCCGACGAAGAGGGTACGTACTCCAGTCTGCGCTATAACGATACAATCCTTCAGGAGGAAAAGCAACGGCGCGTTGACAGGATAATGAGCCTGCAACAGGGTATTGCCGCCGAACTGAACGAAAAAAAAATAGGACAAACCTTGCAAACAATTATTGACGGCGAGGATGAACATTTTTATATCGGACGTACCGAATACGATTCTCCGGAAGTGGATGGCGAAGTACTGATTGCCAAGTCCGAGAGTAGCAAGCTCAAAATCGGAGAGTTTTATGATGTGAAAATTACAGCATCAGAGAATTTCGATTTGTATGGAACAGTAACAAAATAGTCTTTCATCTTTCATTTATAAAAACATTCTTTCTATGAACAACAAAGAACTTCTTTCCCAGTTGGCAAAACGCACATCAACGTCGCCAACGAAGGCTTTGCAGTTTGTTCAGGCGCTGACAAACGAAGTGCAAAGTCAAATTTTAGCCAACAATCAGGTAACTTTCCTAAACAAGGGAGTATTTGAACTACAAGAAGAAGAGTCGCGTATCGTTGCTGACCACTCTTCCCAAAAGCGAGTGCTGATGCCGCCACGTGTCTCCATTCTCTTTAAGCCTTCATTGTCACTGAAATCTACACTGCAAAATCTGTCCGACCATGAAAACAAAAATAACTAATAGCGAACTGATTAACGCTGTGGCAGCCCGTGCGGGTATCAGTAAGAAGGACGCACTGGCATATTCCAGAGCGCTGCAGGATATTTTCGATGAAGCATTAGCTTCGGACAAAATAATAAAAATTGCTGAGTTCGGCACATTTAAACTGCTTTGGAAAGCGCGTAAATCCGGCCAATCGGGACGTTTTCAAATAACATTTGCTCCACATCCCTCTTTCTCTGAACTGGTCAATGCACCACTGTCACATTTAGATGCTGTAGAGCTTGTCGAAGACGAACCTTCCGAAAAAAATAATATAGCCCTGCAAAAACTCTCGGAACAGGCTGTCGAATTGCAGGGGCTGTTATCGGATATTAATCACGTAGAGCCTCTTGAAGCTGTGCCGGATAACATTCCGACAGCATCTCTGAACGAACTGGAAACAAAATATGCCGAAAACCGGTTCATCGACAATGAGATTGCACCCGCTATTTTGTTAGACGCGCAGGAACCAAAGAAATCCGGACGGAAAATTAGACTGTGGATTATTATTCTGTCCGTTATTGCACTGCTTTTACTGCTCGGATGGAAATTTGGTGGCGCTTATACGGCATCTTTTGTGGAAAAAGTCAGTGATTTCGCAGGCAGGATAACTCTGTTTGACGGGGCGACGTCTCCTGAACAGGCTGCCATTCCGCTCGTTTCAACAGATTCATTAGCGTCTGATATGATGGCTGTTTTCAATGTTCCAAGACATTACACCGAAATGCTGGCAACGGAGAAAGTGCGCGGAGGGGACAATCTGGCAGCGCTGGCGCTCAAATACTATGGACACAAATACTTTTGGGTATATATCTTTGAAGCCAACCGTGATGTCCTGAAGCATCCTAACATCGTAAGAGCGGGGCAAGTTATTCGTATCCCCAAAGTTGACAGCGCTTTAATTGACCCTCAGAGCGATGCCTGTCTGCAATATGCGTGGAAGTTACATCTTGAATATGTGAACATTCCCAGATGATAACGCGACTGCCATTAAAAACAAAAAGCTCCGCGAGGAGCTTTTCTGTTTGTCTGAATTCCTATTCAGTTGTTTATTGATATGTAAATTCATCATCCAGCCACAGAATTTGCGAAGCATCATCTGCAGTTCTTACTTCAATATCTACTATTCCAGCAGTTCCTGGCGGAACTTGGCACGTAATAACTCTCGGCGAAAGAACGGTTACATTCGTACACTGCTTGCCATCTACCCTTACGATGGGCGGAGCTTCAAAGCGGAGTTTATCCACGTTGTAGTTATTTTCGATTTGTATGGGCGTCAATGCCCTGTTATAAACCCGAACAGAAAACAACTTGTTACCGTTGGAATAGCGATTCATATTATCTGTATACACAGAAACACCGTCTGGAGCGTTGTCGTTTGTATTGACTCCCACAGATTGCCCCACAAAAAACGAACCACGTTTTGACGTATTTTTATTTGTTTTCTCTCTGCAAATATGCGTTGTACCACCACTGGGACAATTAGGGTCAATGTATGCTATTGAATTGGTTGTACCATTGTAATAAAATATACGGTGATACGGGAATGCCAATGCATCGTTATCGTATGTAACAGCTACATTTTTGATATTAGTTGAACCAGGATCGGTAAACTCAGCAGATACGTCGCTACCCCACCAAGAATTTCGAAACTTCGGTTTAGCATTGTCTGACATATTATGGAACCGTACCGAACAGGCTTGATAATCGGTTTGCTCTCCCCAACCTACGATTCCACCATTGAGAGCTTCACGTGATGTTGGGTCGAAAACGGATTCGATGGTATAGTTATCGTTACCATAAGGCAAATTCGGCATAATATTATAAAGCGCATCCGTTGCATCAGGGTCGGCAGGCACTTTGGCGAAATAGCAGTAGTCTTTAAAGAAAAAGCCGTTACTGTCCCATCGAGCGCCACTACATTGCGTTATGTTCGTAACAGGTATGGCTTCTTCACGGGTCTGTGTGCTATGACCTTTGCGCAGTTTTACGTCATAGCCATTGCCACTTATATCTTTCCATTCAACGACATCACTGCTGTGCATTTTATCGTTAATATTCTGATTGTTAATGCCGTCATAATGCGCCACCAGACCATCCTGTATATATTCGTCTGTTGATGCGTAAGGGAAAGCGTCAGCGCTAAAAATGCGAATCCATCCTCCGCTGGCGGCTGGTAAAG
>JAISXJ010000092.1 GCA_031270565.1 Prevotellaceae bacterium | reverse complement strand
CTTTACCAGCCGCCAGCGGAGGATGGATTCGCATTTTTAGCGCTGACGCTTTCCCTTACGCATCAACAGACGAATATATACAGGATGGTCTGGTGGCGCATTATGACGGCATTAACAATGCCGATATGGGGGATAAATATCACGATAATGCTGCAACCGTTTGGAAAAATCTTAAAGGAATAACTACTCTTCCCGATGCAGAAATGTGTATTTCTGCCAATTGCCAAACACAAGGACTTGGCGGCAATATTTCGTGGACAAGCAACTCTGCTTATATTGACAACGCAAACGTCAATAATTGGTTTAGAATAAACAGAACCGACTATATTCCGGACGAATATACTCTCGAAGTCGTGTACAAAACCAATGCAGACTATATATCCACAGCACGGGATCTCGTTTCCAACTGGAATTTTGGTGGATTTGGTTTTTCAAGCAGTGGTGGTATTGGTAATGGTTACTTTGATGAAAACGAAGTGGGATTAGTACAATGGTTAGAAACAAAAGAGCTGCCAAATCCAGGGGGTGGTAACCATTATAAAACTTCGGAAGGAATTTTTTTCGCAAAGAATCAATTGCTCACTCTGTCCGGTCAACTTATTAATAATGATATAGATGGCTGTTGGTTGTCGGTATATGTGAATGGAGAAGGGAGGTCAAAGCAAATTTCAACTTCCGCTGCCCAAACAAAAATGCCGAATATTCCTACCGTCTGGTCTATTGGCGCTGATCCGCAAGGATCAGGATCGGCGGCATGCTACCAGAAAGATGCGCATTTTTATTCTGTCAGAGTTTACAATACAATGTTGTCGCAACTGCAAATTCAGCACAATACGGCGTTAGACCAGAAACGTTACCTTGCCCCGCCCACCGTAACGATAGATGGCAGTCCGTGTACGAATGTAACCGTTTTGTCGCCGAGGATTATTACCTGCTTAGCTCCTCCGTCAGGTACTACCGGACCAGCAACTGTTATAGTAGATAAAGCAGAAGGAGGTAATTTATTGACGTTGACTAATGAATTTGAGTACCTGCCGTAAATAACTGTTCTGTTGTTATTTCATAAAAACAGGAAGTCTCCTCAGCGGGAAACTTCCTGTTTTTTACGTTTTATTATACGTTTTTCCTGACGGTTACTTTCTTGAGTTCGTTACAGAAGCAAGCGACTTACGGGGCTGTTTTTTCTTGACCAGCATCATATCGTAAGCCACAGGCACGGCAACATAGAGAGTGGAGTAAACGCCTAAAATAGATCCCATCAGCAGCGCAAACACAAATCCGCGAATGGTTTCGCCGCCAAAGAGGAATATGGCAATCAGCACGATAAAGACACTCATTGAGGTACTGAACGTGCGACTGAGGGTGTCGTTAAGCGATTCGTTGAGGATTTCTTTTTTGTCGCGCTTGGGATAAAGTCCTACATTCTCACGAATACGGTCGAAAATAACCACCGTATCATTCACCGAATACCCCAAATAGGTCAAAAGGGCAGCAATGAAATTCTGATCCATTTCCATTGAGAATGGCGCAATGCTGTAGAATATTGAATAAATTCCCAACAAAATTAACGCATCGTGCGCCAGAGCAACCAGCGTTCCGACCGAAAAGGCAACATCGCGGAAACGTATCAGAATATACACGGCAATCACCAGCAAACTGAACAGCACCGCCCAGATAGCGGATGTCTTAATGTCATCGGCAATGGTCGGACCCACCTTTTGAGAACTCATAATATTTTGCTCCTTAAACTGTTCTAATGAGGCATCCTCTTTGAGCAGCGGTTTGAGTTGATTATAAAGAGTCTCCTCAATTTCATCTTCTACAGTCTGGTCTGCGTAATCAATTTTATATTTGGTTGACAGACGTACCTGATTGTCGCTACCAAAGGTAATTACCTGTACAGTGGCATTTTCAAAAGCGTCTTCAAGCATTTCTCTGACATTCTCAACATTAACGGTCTGGTCGAAACGAACCACGTAGTTACGTCCGCCTGTGAAATCCACGCCCAAACTCATCCCCCTTGTACCGATTGACACCAGACAGACAACAATGACGGCAACAGATATGACATAGCCGATTTTGCGTTTGCCGATAAAGTCAACCTTTGCATTCTGAAACCACTTTTCGGTGAATTTGGTTGTGAAAGCCAAATCTTTGGCAGTTTTTCTGTTGGCATATTGCTGCAGCATCATACGGGTAAGGAATACCGACGAGAAGAATGATGTGAAGATACCGATAACCAGCGTAACGGCAAAGCCATACACCGGACCCGAACCGAAGATAATCAGCACAATACCGGTTAATAGGCTGGTAACATTCGCATCTACAATTGCCGAAATGGCTTTGCTGAAGCCGTCGGCAATAGCCTTTTTCATACTTTTCCCCGCAGCCATCTCCTCTCTGACCCGCTCATAGATAAGTACGTTTCCGTCAACCGCCATACCGAGCGTCAGCACGATACCTGCGATACCGGGCAATGTGAGCACCGCTCCAAACGACGCCAGAATACCCATCAGGAAAAAGACATTGGCAAACAGGGCAAAGTCGGCGATAATGCCGGGAATAAATCCGTAATAGAAAATCATAAACAGCAACACCAGCAGAAAAGCCACAAGAAATGACCACACACCGCTTGTGATGGCTTCCTGTCCCAGCGAGGGTCCAATAATATCCTCTTGTACAATGTGAGCGGGAGCAGGCATCTTACCCGATTTGAGCACGTTGGCTAAGTCCTTAGCCTCCTCCGGCGTAAAGTTACCCGAAATCTCCGACTGTCCGTTCGGAATTTCACTGCGCACGGTTGGGAAGGAGTAAATGAACCCGTCCAATGAAATGGCAATGGATTTTCCGATATTGGCTTTGGTCAGACGCGCCCAGGTAGATGCGCCTTCGGGACTCATACGCATATTAACGGTCGCATTGTTAAACTGATCGAAATCGGTATATGCATCGGTAATAACGTCACCGGCAAGCGGCGCACGTCCTTCGCGATTGGTAATTTTTATGGCAATCAAGCCAAAACGCTCCTGACGGTTATTCTGATTGTCTGTTTGAATGGCTTTCACCGTCCATTTGAGTGTCAAATCGCGCGGAAACAGTTTTTTGATTTGAGGCATGTTTATATAGCCCATCACCTTAGCCGTATCTTTGGCTGCTACGCCGCCCACCTGAGGACCCGATTGATATTGACCTCCAAGTATGGCAAACAGCGGATTATTGGCAATCCATTCGGCTTCTTTGGCGGCGTCAGTGGCTCCGGCTGCGTCTCCGCTTGTCGGCTCTGTCTTGAGAACGGCTGCCAGCGAATCAACGGAAGAGGTCGCCTCAGGCGTAGCTTCAGCAACCGGCTGAGAGGCGGAGGAATTGTCAACGGTTAATGTATCAACAGCGTCTGCCTGATGTCCCTTTTGGTTTTGCTGACGCAATAGCTCATTTGCCTGCTGCAAAGCGGGTATAATCTCCTGTGCATCGTACGTCTCCCAAAATTCGAGGTTTGCAGATCCCTGTAACAATTTTCTTACACGTTCTGGCTCCTTGATGCCGGGCAACTCTATAAGAATACGCCCCTGTACATCATTCAGACGTTGTATGTTAGGCTGCACCACGCCAAAACGGTCGATACGCGAGCGAAGCACGTTGAACGAATTGGAGATGGCTGCTTCTACTTCTGCACGCAACACCTTGATTACTTCATCGTTAGTTGAGTTGAGATGCACTTTATCTTTCAGTGACAGGGTACTGAAAATGGTTGACAGTTGGGCATTCGGATCAAGTTTCTCAAACTCTTCTTTGAAAAGTACCGTGTAATCTGACGCTCCCGATGTACGCTGACGAGCTGAAGTAGCGGCTAATGCCTTCGTAAACAGCTCCGATGTATTGTAGTCGGAGAGTGCGCGCAGAACATCGGCTACCGATACTTCAAGTGTAACGTTCATACCGCCTTTTAGGTCAAGACCGAGATTAATCTCCTTTTCGCGACACTCTTTGAGCGTGTAATTGAGCCATACCTTTTCTCCGGCAATCGAATCCAGATATTCAAAATACCGATTGTTGTCTCCCTGAGCGTAACGTTCTGCCTTGTCGCCATAATAGTAAGTTATCAGCGAAAATGAGAGATAGAATACGCATACTACAGCCAGTGCAATAGCAAATGCTCTAATAAATCCTCTGTTTTGCATGTTGTAAAAAATTAAAACTTTTGAATGGTATAATAATTATTTTTTGTAACAAAAGAAATTAACGCCCTCATATTAAAGAGCATTAAAATTTTCTGTCCCCTGTCTGCCGACCGTATATGTTTTAAAAAAAAGGGCTGCATTAGGGCGCGCAAATATACGCTTTTTTTTCATATCGGCGCGAGCCATATCTCAGGGTTAACTCTTTTTTTGAGATGCTATGAAAAAAGTTGTTCCCGCGCAAGCGAGCATCCGGAGCCAAAAGCCAAGAAATAGGGAATAACGAATAGTGAATAATGTTTTTGCGTTCCTTGCTGGATAAGAACGCCGTCAGGTGTTTTCTGTGCATAACCCCCAAAATTTATCTGGGAGAAAAGGAACGAAGACATGAACAATGGGTAACGCCGTCAGACGTTACCCATTTGTCGAGTTAGCGTTTTTTTGCTCTTTTTATGGCGCCTCAAAAAAGCGTTAACCTAAAAGAATTTGTAACGCTGGTCTTTTACCTTTCCAGCCTTTTTAAGCGCCTCTATGGCATAATAACCCACAATCCCCTGATTGCGTTCATTATTAAGTTTACCTATCTCTTCCTTGACGTTGAACGTGAGCGGCAACTCCTCTTTTGCAAGCACTTTGAACAGATATACGCCCGCATTACCTTTGACAGGCGTGGAGGTTACATCCACGTCATACAGAGGCGCTACGCCGCAAATGACCGGCTCATTACCCAGTGATCCCGCGTAAAGCGTATTAAATGTGAGATTTGTTATTGTGTCGGATGTTATGCGTTCTGCTGCAACAAGCGTTTCGATGGTTTTATCGCTCAGTTCGGTCAGCAGAAGCTCACCTTTCTTCTCCTTGCGCAGTTCGGCGGCAAGTTGCGCGTGCACCTCGTCTGTCGTTTTGTATTCAGACTCATTTTTTGCCGTTATCGTAGCTACTACCAACTGGTTGTCGCACTCAAAAACATCGGATACCGCATCAACCGCATTGTCGATAGCCCAACGGATTATCTGACGGCTGTTTTTGAGATTGTTCAAACGCGGCGTATTATAGTTTACATTGTTTGCCGGAATAACAGCATAACCCATTTCGCCGGCTAAAGCAGTCCATTCAGCATCTTTCGCTGTAGCAGAAGAGGCAAACAGCTTGGCGTTCTGGTAGAACTGCGTCTGCGTGCGATTGCTTGCATGTACCTTGCGCGAAATCAACGCTAATTTTACTTTAGGCACAAAAGCGCTGCGTTCGGTTACTTCAAATATCTGTACAACATTCCCCGAAGCAACGGTAACAGGCGCTCCCACAGCTGCGTTAAAAACAGTTTCTGCAATTTCTTTCTCCAACAGGGCTTCACGCACCCATCCGATTTCACCGCCGCGCATTGCCGTACGCTCATCTTTGGAGTATCCGGCTGCCAGTTGCACAAAATCGCTGCCTGACTTTAATGCCCCGATAAGGCTGTCTGCCTGAGCTTGAGATTCCTGTAAAGTATTTTGGGCTATCACAATGCGGCGCAACTTGATGGAGTCGGGCAGGGAGATGCCGGTTTCCATCACGCGCGCCATTTTATAGGTATCATCACTGAAAATGGGACCTGTAACCGCACCTTTTGGAGAAGAGAAAGCAAATTCGCGTAAATCGGCATCTACATCCTCTGCCGTCAGATTCGTTGCCAGATAGGGCACATCCGATGTATGGTCGGTCAACGCATCGGCATCCTCTTCGGAAGCGGAGATAAACTCCTCTTTCACCTTATTAAGCGCCTCCTCAGCGGCAATATAATCTTCCTGTGATGGTTGTATGGAGAAAGTAACATACGACAGACTGACGTTTCGCTCAATTTTAAACGTCTCTTTTTTAGTTTTATAAAGCGCCTTTATCTCTTTATCGGTAACGGAAACAACACTGTCGGCAATGGCGAAATAAGGTTTAAGGGCATAAACCAGATTCACAGACGTTACAGCGCCTTGAAAAGCATTTTTAGCATCCAATGAATTGTTGACCATCATCTTTGAGAGCAGATAACTGTATTTTTCTTCCAGACGGTTTATCTTTATAAAATGCTCAATAAAACGCCAGTATTCTCTCAAATTTGCCAGTTGGTCGGGAGCTATTTGCGATGCAATTTCCTCACTGTCTATTGCAGATAAAAATTCTACAAGAGTACGTTTGTCGAACACTCCGGTCTGCTGGTTGATAAACAGCGGACGACTTGTGATAATAGGATTTGGATTGTCTCCGAGAATCAATCCGCGAAGCTCCTCACGTCCAACCGTCATACCGATAGCCTCCGTTTCGGCGCTGATGAGATTCTCGCGAATGAGACTTTCCCATGTTTCCTGACGAATTTGCTCGGACATTTCATCCGTAAGCGTTGACTCGTTGCCCAACTCCATCGTGTAAACTGTTGTGCGCTGGTTGATTGCCGCCATAAAATCCTCTGCGCCGATTTTTTCACCGTTCACACTGCCGACATTTGCTTTTGCCTGTTGAAAAAACGTAGTGCCTGAAGAAATAAAGTCTCCAATGATAAATGCGAGAAGCGCCAATCCAACAATGACGAGCAGCAAAACGCCTCTTTCTCTGATTTTTCCTAATGTTGCCATACAAAAATATATATAAAATAGTTGTTTAATTACCTGAAATTTGCGGTTGCGAATGTACAAAAAAATACATAGCGCACAATAGTTCCGCTAAAATATCATAAGAATCTATTTGTCAATAAAATAAATCATCTTTCTGCATCCTGTATAAGATTCATCACGCCTCAAAAGACACCTTTCGATGTCGGATTTTTCAATTTTATCTCAAAAAACCTGCACATTGTCATAATCATTCGGCGGATACGGCAAGCGTTTCCGTTGCTTCGTTCTCATCCTCATCTACGGGAATAATGCCTGTTGGTTGAATGATACGGTAATTGGTCATTGTCTGGTTCGATTCAAAGCCTAAACCGATAATCTTCAGCCCCTGTTTATAGATGGTTATGGTTGAATCCGAATAGATACGTTCCTCTTTCTGATTCCAGTATAACTTTTCCGTTTCAAAACGCTCCTCCTGCAAATTGGTTGCTCTAACGCTGTCGGTGAGCACCCATAACTGTATGTTGTCATAGAAAAAAGCGTGACGACAATCTATCTGAGCATCCACATTATATTTTTCATCAAACCTGTCGAAATGCAAGCCTTGCGGAAATTCCCAAAAAGGCTCTTCCGCCTTGTCATAAACTAACCACTGGGGGGTTGTAATGCGATAGCGCGTGATGCCGGAATCGGAAATGATGGTCATAATATCGGTAGCATTGAGGCGTGGGGCGATTGTCCTGTCGCTGACGGAGTCGGTTATGTGCGGTTTTGAGTTGCAGGCAATAGTTACAAACAGCACGACAATTGCCACAAAGGCAACCGTATTGTATGAGAAAAACGAGTTACGACAGCAGATCGGAAGAGCGTCGTGTAGGG
>JAISXJ010000158.1 GCA_031270565.1 Prevotellaceae bacterium | reverse complement strand
GATATTTTGCTTATTATAAACGAATTACAATCACGATTTTCTAATGGTGTCCATTAGAAATCTAAAAACAATATATCCTTATTATCAATCAGTTATGTTCTAATGGACATTTTGGGATTATAAACTGATAACTCTTTCGTGTCGGCGGCGTTATTTTTTTATGCGTTGACCATGTACATCACGCGCTACCCATAAATTGGAAATCAAAAAAACATTATCTTTGCGGGCGTACCACCGGCAGTATTGCATCTGTCGCACCGGCACAAAATCATCCACATTGACTGAACACATAATGAGATTAATAGTTACTGTTTTTTCCATACTTCTTTTGGGACTTGCCACATGCAGTCATCCGAAAGAGACCTCTTTTTCCGTTCCACAAACATTTACCACACCGCAGGATACTCCTCAAGGCTTTGATGCAAGTCGTCTGGCGCGTATTGACA
Organism: Prevotellaceae bacterium; assembly: GCA_031270565.1. Lineage (GTDB taxonomy): Bacteria > Bacteroidota > Bacteroidia > Bacteroidales > Paludibacteraceae > F0058. The sequence continues at coordinate 5,431 of JAISXJ010000158.1, read as the reverse complement.
CGGCATTACAGCAGCTTGTTGATAAGGGATTGTTGCCGCACGCCGTTACGTTTGTGGCGCATCGGGGCGAAATTGTCCACTTTAAAGCCTTTGGTTGGCGGGATATTGAAAAACAGATACCCTGCGAAAAAGACGACATCTTTCGCATTGCCTCTCAAACCAAAGCCATTGCCGTGGTTGCCCTGATGACACTTTTTGAAGAGGGTAAATTTCAACTGGATGAGCCGATAAAAAAATATCTGCCTGAATTTGCGCAGATGCAGGTTTTGACTCGCTATTTGCCCCGAGATACTACTTACAGAACACGTCCCGCAGCACGCGACATCACCATTCGCCACCTGATGACCCACACGTCGGGTATATCCTACAATGGCGACCATTGGGCAATTATGGAGAAACATGGTGTACCGCCACTTAATTCTTTGGAGAATGTTACGCTGGAAGAGGTGGTGAAACGGTTGGCTACTCTGCCTCTGGCGCACGACCCGGGCGACCGGTTTACATACAGCATGAATATTGAGGTACTTGGTCGACTGGCAGAGGTTTTGTCGGGCAAGCCGATAGATGTTTTCATCAGGGAGCGCGTGCTTGACCCGCTGGGTATGAACGATACCTATTTCTATCTTCCCGACGACAAAGCCGATCGTCTGGTAACGCTCTATGCCTGTCCCAAAGGCGAACCCCTGCAACGCAGCAAGCATCCCATATATCAGTCATATCCTATGGCGGGGGCAAAAACCTATTTCTCAACCGGCGCCGGACTGAGTGGCACAATCAGCGATTATGCCCGTTTTTGCCAAATGATACTCAACAAAGGCGAATTTAACGGACAACGTATTCTCGGACGGAAAACCATCGAACTGATGATGCAAAATAATGTCAGGGATTTGCGTGGCGATATTGGATTTGGCTTGGCGTGGGATGTTTTTCGTCCGCAATACGGCTACGCATCTATCGTTTCGGAAGGCGCTTCGCGGTGGGGAGGCATGTTTGGGTCGGATTATGTTATTGACCCGCAGGAAGAGATTATTATGCTGCTGTACATTAATCTGTTGCCGAATCAAACCGGCATAGATTTCAAAACGCTGATGCACAATGTAACCTATCAGGCATTACTGTAATGAATTGTAAGGCAGTTAATCAGGTTAATTTAATAAACCTCGCATCACTGCGAGATGATTTTTTCTTTTATTTTTTTTTACTGTAAATTATGAGCTATGAATTAAAATGTATAGGGCTTCTGACCTCAGGAGGCGATGCACCGGGTATGAATGCTGCTATACGTGCCGTTACAAGGGCGGCTATCTATAATAATATCGCTGTAAAAGCCATTCATCGTGGTTATCGCGGTCTGATTTTAGGCGATATTGTGCCTTTTCAGACACAGAATGTCAGCAATATCATCCAACAGGGCGGAACAATCCTGAAAACTGCCCGTTGTCAGGAATTTATGACCAAAGAAGGACGTCAAACTGCATACGAAACCATCCGGCGGGAAGGCATTGACGCCCTTGTTGTCATCGGAGGCGACGGAACATTTACGGGAGCACGAATCTTTGCACAGGAATTTAATATCCCTATCATCGGTCTGCCAGGCACAATCGACAACGACCTCTGGGGTACCGATTCCACCATAGGCTACGACACCGCCTTAAACACTATCGTAGAGGCGGTCGATAAGATTCGCGACACAGCCACCTCTCACGATCGGCTCTTTTTTATTGAGGTTATGGGACGCGATGCCGGATTTCTTGCATTGAACAGCGCTCTGGCAACGGGAGCGGAAGCCGCGGTTATTCCCGAACACAAAACATCGGTTGAGGAACTTGAAAACAGAATCCGCAGCGGCTTTCGCAAGTCAAAAAACAGCAGCATCGTCATTGTGGCGGAAGGTGGCGAAGGGGCGCAGGGGCTTGCCAACAGAATCCGGAAGCTATTTCCAAGTTATGATGTGCGCGTGTCAATACTCGGACATCTGCAACGCGGCGGTTCGCCCTCTGCTTATGACCGTATTCTGGCAACTCGTATGGGCGTTGCTGCCATTGACGCACTCCTCGATGAACAGAGAAGTATTATGATTGGTATTGTTAACAAGGAAATTGTGCACGTGCCTTTCTCAAAGGCGATAAAAGAGGATAAACAGATAGACCAGGCACGCATAAATGTCCTGCAAATTCTGTCGGTTTAATATCCCATTTTTACCTATAAAAGTTAAACTTCATTAAATTGTTTGGTGTCTTGCCACATTTTGGAAGAAATATGCATCAAAAGCATAGAAAACTTCAAAAAATGAGGTAATACCGATGAACGCTAAAAACATATTTATTGGCATACCATTGTTCTTTCTTGGAATAGTGGTGTTTTCATCCTGTTCCGGCAACTGGCTACAAGATGACGAGGACAACCTGCCGAACGCTTTTTCTTTCGGGCAACTACAGAAGACAGAGTCGGGAGTTGCCTATTTCCTTCAGGACGATGCCACAACTATGGCGCCTTTGGATGCCATTGTAGCAGCAGATTCGCTTGTCGGGCACCGCTATTATTTGGAGGGACGGATAATCACCGGAGCAGAAAAAATTGCCGGATACGATTACACTATGAGGATTGATCTCGTTATGTCCGTCACCGAACATCCGATTATTTATCTGGATGACAATCAGTCGTCCGATAAATATGGAAATGGACACATTCTCTTTTCAAACGCTTTTGTTACGGGTAGAAAATACCTCAATCTTTTTTACGACTTCTATACGGGCGAGACAACGTCAATGTTGCATGATTTTCATTTAACGTTTTCTGCCTCGCAAAATAAGCGCATCGACGCTGACATTATTTACGCAGAATTTCATCACCAGACCCCAAACGATGCAAAGGATGTTCCTCATTCTGCAATTGCCTCGTATGACATATCTGAAATTATTGCGGCGCACACAAAAGATTTCAAACTGGTCGTTTCTTACCGCGAACACGGTTACAATACACCATTGATAAAGGAACTTGTGATAAAAGTAGATTAAAACTTTGTCATACTTTTTTGGAGTAGGAAGAGCGGTCTCGTGAGAAACTGCTCTTCTGATCTTTTTTGAGTTCTATTTCAATATTCCCAAAGAGTCTGTTGTGTGGTGAGTTGGTTTTGCGTTTCCGATTAAATTCAAATAATCTTGCGGAATATACTGTGGCTTGAAGTGAACATCATCTATGAAAAGTGAATCTTCAAAATATTGTATATGTTGAAAATAATTTTTAATGATCATTGTGTCTAATGGATAATCAATATTGTTAAATAATTGTAAAGTATCCCATTCTGATTTACTTATTGGCGCCGGTTCAAATCGGAATCTAAGATTATTATTTCTGCATAGTTGTTCTATCTTCTTTAAATAATTTTTGGTTATTGGTGAGAATATCTCATTAAACGGTTCTTCTTGGGGAACACAAAATTTGGGAGTATAATTGCTTGTTTTGATCAGCGGAAATTGAGATATAAAATACAGTGGTATAGTTTTAATCCTTTTTATAAGGCAAGTATCCATTAAAGATTTGTATTCTCTATTATAAAATGGTTTTAGAAAATATGAAAAAGAATATATACCCAAATTATCTTTTAATGATAAGGGTCTGTAAAAGAAAATGACTTCTTCCGGCAATTCATTTTTATTTATGTTCACAAAATTGTTTAACAAAAAATAATGTCCAGCCACAGTAATTGTCTGATTACAAGCTAACGAATAAATACTATCGTTATAAGCCAAATTAGGATATAGTTGTTGTGCCACACTATCTCCTAGTAATATTTTTTTTGTCTTTTTCTTCTTCTTGCTTTTAGCAATAGTATGATATACAGAAACAAGATTGTTTTTATGATCTTTCTGGTATTTGTCGGATAATAGACGATAAGATTCATCTAATGCTAAACCGATAGAAACTATTAATAAAAAGACGGATATACGAATAACAAATTTTCTCATAATCAGAATTGGAAATAAATAAATTGAGAATAATTAAATTCGCCAAATTTATAGATAACAGCGCATATTAATACGTAAATCAACCAGCGCAACACAAGATTTGAAGGCATTATTTCCAGCCCATGTTGTCTGTTTCTCTGCAACCACTCTACTACAAATAATATTAGCAAATTAACAAAAAGAGGGATATAAAAATCTCTATTAATGAGCAAAGGAACACTGAATAAATTCACTTTTACTATTCCCGCCAAATATCCCACCGCTTCACCAATGCTTTCCGCTCTGAAAAACACCCATCCCACAACGACCAGCCCAAATGTCAGGAACATTTGAAATAACTCTTTTACGCTTGGCAAAAATTTGCCTTCGGCAACGGTGTCGGTATATTTACGGTTTCTGTTCAGCAGAATGAGAGGCAAAAATAAAACGGCGTGAAATGCTCCCCACGCAATAAATGTCCAATTGGCGCCATGCCAAAAGCCTGATACCAGAAAGATAATGAAAGTATTGCGAACGACCATCGTTTTGCTGCCACGACTGCCGCCAAGTGGAATGTAAAGGTAATCGCGAAACCACGTGTTGAGTGAAATATGCCACCGACGCCAAAATTCGGCAATGTCGCGTGAGCAATACGGGAAACGAAAATTGTTCAGAAACTTGAATCCAAGCAACTTGCCGACGCCGATTGCCATATCGGAATATCCCGAAAAATCGCCATAAATCTGAAAGGCAAAGAAAATTGCCCCTAATAATAATGTACTGCCGCTTTGCGTTTGATAGCTGTCAAATACCTGATTGACATACGTAGCACAGTTGTCGGCAATTACCACCTTCTTGAACAAGCCCCACAAGATTTGCCGCATGCCGTCAACGGCTTGAGAGTAGTTAAATTCCCTTTTTTTGTATATCTGGGGCAACAGATTGGTGGCGCGTTCAATTGGTCCCGCCATTGCCAGCGGGAAAATACTTACAAACAGGAAAAACGACGTAATGTCTCGCGTGGGCGCAAATTTACCGCGATAAACATCAATAGTGTAGCTTAGTGTGTGAAATGTATAGAACGAAATACCGACCGGAAGTATCAGATTAAGCGTATGCGCTTCCAGTTTTGCGCCAAACAGACTGAACGCATCAACAAAGGTATGAACGAAAAAATCATAGTATTTGAAAACGCCAAGAATCCCGAAGCAGATAATACAGCAAAGAGAGAGGATAAGTTTGCTTCTCTTCTCTTCTCTTCTCTTCTCTTCTCTTCTCTTCTCTTCTCTTCTATCATCCCTATTCACCATCAATGCGCCAGCAGCAAAATTGGTGATTGAACAGACCAGAATGAGCGACAAATATCGCCAGTCCCACCAGGCATAAAAGAAATAGGACGCAGCAAGCAAAAACAGGTTTTGATGTTTCACATTTTTCCGAAACACCCAGTAGATGCAAAATACTACAGGTAAAAACAGGGCAAA
>JAISXJ010000132.1 GCA_031270565.1 Prevotellaceae bacterium | reverse complement strand
CTTACCCGCGACACAGGCTTAAAACTCAAACTGTATGTCATTTATAATGACGGCAACATCGACAGAGCCATTGAACTGAACATATCGCTTCAGGATTGTGCATGTTGCGGGGCGTATGTAGCGAACAATGTATGGAAAGCATTTATGTGTCACAATCTTGGCGCTAATGAAGGGGCAGACCCGTTTACGCCTGCGGCGGAGATTCACGGGGCGAAATACAAATGGGGCGTGAATCGCCCGGCACTGACGCAGGCGCAAGACCAAAATTCGGCGTACAATTCGTCTGTACCAAACTGGGATACTATTACAGCGCCTCCCACCACAAATGGCATTAACTGGCTGAGTACCGCCAATCCCTGCCCTCCCGGTTGGCGCGTGCCTACAATCGCCGAATGGCAAGGCGTGTTTGACTATAATGACGAATACCGCACTGAAAACGGTGGCCTGGCCTGGACTGCAGCCAACGTTACACAACCCACCTGGACTGCCAGCGATACAGATTTCGACAACGGTATTAAATACGGCGACGCATTGGTTTTGCCCGCTGCCGGCCTCCGGAACGTCGACACTGGCTCGTTGTACGATCGTGGCAACTACGGCTACTACTGGAGCTCTACTGCTCACAAAGGTAACGGTCAGAACATGTACTTCTTGGGCTATGGCCAGCTCGCGAACAACATCCACCCTCGGTCGTACGCCTTAAGTGTGCGGTGCCTTTCAGAATAAAAGCGACCGCCAAAACAAACAAAAAGCTCCGCAAGGGGCTTTTCTTAGTTTGTAGTTAGTAGAGTGTAGTGAATAGTGAAGAAAATGTACGCCGTCAGGCGTGCATCGCCCGCAAGAAACGCAAAAATATTATTCACTAATAACTACAAACTACACTCTAATAACTAAAAAAGGCGTATCTTTGCACCCCTATAAAAATATCTCATCAAGAATCATGAATACTCCTATCGATTTTAATAGTATCCGGTTCAACCATACCACCGAAGTACAATTGCGTTTTAACGACGCCGATGCGTTGGGACACATAAACAATTCCGTCTATTTTTCGTTCTATGACCTTGGGAAAAGCGCCTATTTTAAAGCCATCAACGGTCGGGTTATTCATCAGCACGAGATAGATATTGTGGTTGTACATGCGGAAGTTGATTTTTTGGCGCCGGTGTTTCTCACCGATGAAATTGTGGTGCAAACAGCCGTCTGCGCCATCGGACAAAAGAGTTTTACGCTTGTACAGCGTATTGTAGATGTTACGACCGGCGCAGTCAAATGCGTTTGCAGTACGGTGATGGCAGGTTATGATGCAACCACCAAACGCTCCAAAGAAATTTCCGATGTCTGGCGCGAAGCCATTTCCCGATTCGAGGGACATTCTTTTTGATGAAATGAAAGTTTTTTGACTTTCTAAATAATAATATCTCTAAAGTCTCTCTTTTATAAAATATATTTCCTACTTTTGTGCTGTCCGTTCTTTTAATTCTATTATAACATTATGGCACAGATAAAATCGGTATCCGACTTTCTAAGAATGTATGTTGATGGTTTTAAAAACATGACTTGGGGCAGACCGCTCTGGGTGATTATTGCCATTAAACTTTTCATCATGTTCGCCATCCTGAAGGTTTTCTTTTTCCCCAATTTTCTGAATCAGCAGGCAGCCTCCGAATCGGAGAAAAGCGAGTATGTTGCCAATGAATTAACGCGCCCTTCGCAGCAGCATTGACAGGCTGTTAAAGAGGCACACTATTTTATTTCTGATTTTGAGGCGGTGTTAACGGGACTTGCACTGCCAAAGAAATCACCGGAAAATACCCGTTTACAAAGTCCCCGCAATAAAAAAATATACTATGGAAATTGATTTGAGTTTAGTTGACTGGTCGCGGGCGCAGTTTGCGCTTACGGCAATTTTCCACTGGCTGTTTGTGCCATTGACATTAGGACTTGGAGTGATTATGTCGATTATGGAGACAATCTATCACCGGACAGGCGATCTGAAATGGAAGCGTACTGCCAAGTTCTGGATGAAAATCTTTGGTATTAATTTCGCTATTGGCGTAGCCAGTGGGATTATTTTAGAGTTTGAGTTCGGCACAAACTGGTCGAACTACAGTTTTTTTGTCGGGGATATATTTGGCGCTCCGCTTGCTATTGAGGGCATCTTTGCCTTTTTTATGGAAGCCACATTTATTGCCGTCATGTTCTTTGGCTGGGACAGGGTCAGCAAACGGTTTCATCTGGCTTCCACGTGGCTGGTTACCATTGGTGCGACGCTTTCCGCACTCTGGATTCTGGTTGCCAATGCGTGGATGCAGTACCCCGTTGGCATGGCATTTAACCCTGACACGGTACGCAACGAGATGGTCGATTTTTGGGCTGTAGCGCTCTCGCCGGTAGCGATTAACAAGTTCTTCCACGCCGTTCTCTCGGGCTGGACGCTTGGAGCTGCCGTAACGCTGGGCATCAGTTCGTGGTTCCTGTTGAAGAAACGGGAGCGCGTCTTTGCTATCGACAGCATCAAGGTGGCGTCTGTTGTCGGCATAGCCGGCATTGTTTTGTCTATGATAACGGGAGATGGCTCGGCACATCAGGTGGCGCTGACACAACCGATGAAACTCGCCGCTATGGAAGGTCTCTACGAAGGGGAAGAGGGCGCCGGACTGGTAGCTGTCGGGGTACTTAACCCCCAAAAAGAGTACGGTAATGATGAAGACCCTTTCTTGTTCGACATTAAGTTGCCCAAAATGCTCTCGTTCTTTGCCACTCGCAGCCTCAACGGGTATGTCCCCGGCATCAACAATCTGATTGAGGGCGGGTATCCGTTGCCGGACGGCTCGGAGGCTCTCTCTACCGAAGAAAAGATGCAGCGCGGCAAAGCAGCCAATTTTGCCTTGATGGACTATCGCGCAGCAAAAAAAGAGAACAATACGGCGGCTATGACGGAAGCCAAAGAACGTCTTGATGAGAACTTTTCTCATTTCGGCTATTCCTACTTTACCGACCATGCCGAAACCATTCCAAACGTGCCGATGGTCTTCTATTCGTTTCGGGTGATGGTGATACTGGGCGGTTATTTTCTGGCGCTGTTTATCCTTGTCGGCATTTTATCGTGGAAGAAACGTTTTGCCGACATTAAATGGTTGCAATGGGTAGTACTTTTGTCAATACCGCTGGCGTATATCTGTTCGGAGGCGGGCTGGATTGTGGCTGAAGTCGGACGGCAGCCGTGGGCTATTCAGGATATTCTGCCTGTTCAGGCAGCCGTATCAAAAATTGAGACAAGCTCGGTTGCCGTTACATTCTTTATTTTTCTGGCATTGTTTATTGTCCTGCTTATCGCGGAACTCAGCATTATGTTCAAACAGATTGCCGCAGGTCCGGAGCCGGTTGTTAACACTAAAAAGTAATATATTATGGAACTCAATTATTTATTTTATCAACACTATTGGTGGTTTATTGTATCGCTTCTTGGCGCTATTCTGGTGTTTATGCTTTTTGTGCAGGGCGGACAGTCGCTGACATATTCGCTCGGAAAAAATGAAAAACAGCTGGGGATGATTATCCGTTCACTGTCGAGGAAATGGGAACTGACTTTTACAACGCTGGTAACTTTCGGCGGCGCTTTCTTTGCATCGTTTCCGCTGTTCTACTCCACCAGTTTCGGCGGCGCCTACTGGGTGTGGATATTGATTCTCTTTAGCTTTGTCCTACAAGCTGTTTCCTATGAATACATTTACAAAAAGGGTAATTTGCTGGGCAAGGGTACCTATCGTGTGTTCCTGATGATAAACGGCTTGCTTGGACCCATTCTGATTGGCGCGGCTGTTTCTACGTTTTTTACGGGGGCGGATTTTATAGTCAACAAAGACAATATTTCAGACAGTTTGATGCCTGTTATCTCCACGTGGCAAAATGCGTGGCACGGACTTGAAGCAGTAGCAAATCCATGGAATGTTGTGTTTGGGTTGGCGGTGTTCTTTCTGGCACGGTGTCTGGCGTCGCTCTATTTCATTAACAATATTGATGATGCCGATATTCGCACCGGCGCACGCAGGCAGTTACTCTACAACACCATCGGTTTTCTGGTGTGCTTCCTGCCGTACCTTGTTTTCCTGCTTACGAAGACCGGCTACACCGAAGATCCAAGCACGCAGATTATCAATATTGAACACTACAAGTACCTGCACACGCTACTGCAAATGCCGGCTCTGCTGGTGGTATTGCTCGTTGGTGTGTTGCTGGTGTTGGCGGGCATTTTGCTGACACTGTTTAAAAAAGCGTTTATCAAAGGCATCTGGTTTGCGGGATTCGGTACCGTACTGACGGCGCTGGTAATATTCTTGCTGGCAGGATTCAACCACAGCGTTTACTATCCGTCCATTGCGGATATGCAAAGTTCGCTAACCATTACCAACAGTTCATCGAGCCTGTTTACGCTGAAGACTATGTCGATTGTTTCGCTTTTTATTCCCTTTGTGGTCGCCTACATCTGGTATGCGTGGGCGCAATTGGATAAACGCAAAATCAAAATTGACGATACGGACGAAGATTATTAAAAACGGGGGGCTGTATCAAAAGTAATTGGCTACGCCAAACATTGTTTCGTGTAATACGTGGCTAAATCATTTTTGAGACAGCCCCTTTTTTAGAGTTTAGAGTTTAGTTATTAGAGTTTAGTTTTTTGCCCGTTAGGGCATAAATATCAATAGAAACAACCATTTTTATCTGCCCGAATTGTCCGTAGGACATTAACGGTATATGTCCTGACGGACAAAAACGCCTGCTTAAAGCCGTTTTTTCTATTGATATTTATGCCCTAACGGGCAACTACAAGACACTCTACACTCTACACTCTGACACTCTAAACTCTACTAACTACTAACTACTAACTATTAACTAAAAAAAGTACCTTTGCACTTCCTATTCCAAAAATTTTTATGTCTCGTATTCTTGCAATAGATTTTGGTGAAAAGCGTACCGGTTTGGCGGTTACAGACCCGCTGCAACTGATAGCGGGAGGACTTACGACGGTGGAAACAGCACAGCTGGAACCGTTTTTATTGTCCTATGTCGCGCAGGAAGCAGTGGAACGCTTTGTCATTGGCAATCCCAAAACATGGGATAACCGTCCTGCAGACATAAGCGAGAAAATTGACAACCTTGTAACGCGGTTGCAGACACTTTTCCCAAATATTGCCGTATCGCTAATAGATGAACGGTTCACATCCGCACTGGCGGTCAGAGCAATGGTTGATGGCGGTATGAAAAAGAAAGCGCGTAGAAACAAGGCTATGATAGACCAAATCAGCGCCACCATTATTTTGCAAAGCTATTTAGAATCACAACGATAATTTAAAAAACTATGATATTGCCTATTTATCTCTATGGAGAACCTGTTTTACGTAAAGTGGCTCAACCCATTGACAAGAATTATCCTAATCTGTCGGAGCTTATCGCTTCCATGTTTGAAACAATGCATCAAGCCGACGGCATTGGACTGGCAGCGCCACAGACAGGACTTTCAATCCGCTTAATTGTCATAGATTTGGATCGCATCTCCGAAGATAAACCTGAATTTAAAGGATTGCGCAAGGCGCTTATCAATCCGCAAATTCTGTCTCGTGATGGCGACGAAGAGTATGTAGAAGAGGGTTGTTTGAGTCTGCCGGGTATTCACGAGGAAGTGCCGCGCAAATCGCGCATCCACATTACCTATCTGGACGAAGCATTTTTGCCGCATGATGAGGTGATTGAGGGTTATCTTGCCCGCGTCATCCAACATGAGTATGACCATCTGGAAGGCAAACTTTTTATCGACCATATCTCGCCTCTTCGGCGACAATTGATCAAGTCGAAACTTGTTACCATTACCAAAGGTAAGGCATCGTGCCATTACAAAGTGAAATAATAAGCCGCTATCTGATTGAAAAAGAGATGATAAGAAAAGTTGAGGGCAAAGTTCTATTTTTTTACTCAAAATATTTTTTTACTCAAAAAAAGGTTGTACCTTTGCAGCCGCAAATTAGCACAAGCTAAGGTACCATAGCTCAGTTGGTAGAGCATCGGACTGAAAATCCGTGTGTCCCCGGTTCGAATCCTGGTGGTACCACAAAAAACTTTTATAGTCAATCATTTATATTTATTAGGGACTAAATCAGGGAATCAGAATCCTGCTTTAGTCCCTAATTGTTTGTGTAAATAAAGGGATTTTCCGAACGAAATTTGCTTTATATAACGTTGGAGGAGGCTGTCTTAAAAGCAAGACAGTCTCTTTTTTTCTGTTTGTCTAAAAAACACCATTCAAACTATTTCTTCACACACCGCACACCCGCGCCGAATATTCTTGGTTCGTCAATATTCAGGTGTAGGTAATTATCATAGAAGGCTACGTTATGAGCGTTGTTGCCAGCTGTACTACTCCCGTAGTACCCGAAGTAGCCGAGGTTGCTGACCGAACCATCGGAAATATTGCGGATTCCGGTGGTAGGCAAGAAGAGGAGAGGTTCGGGGGCAGCTGTTTCAAACAGATCAGCTGTACCACTGGTGTAGCTGGCGTTAGCACCATTCCAGTCAGTTGTTTTATAAATAGCGAAACCGCTACGGTCGGCGGCAACCCAAGTGCCGGCAAATGCCTTACCTTCCTTAACGCGAACCCAAGTCAGAGGAGCGTTTGTGCTGTTCAAAGTGCTAAGAGATATAGACTCTGTTGAAGTACTGATAGAAAAATTACCGCCAGCAGTTTGAGGAACACCACAGCCGTAATCACCAAGCCGCTCCCATTCGTCCTGAGTAGGAATACGCCAACCGAGAGGGCAGGGATTATTCTGAGAAATTACCCAGTCTGTGCTTTGATAATATAGGTCGTCAGAAGTGCTCTTAACACCTCCACTGGTTGCAGTACCAATCGCCACGCCGTTACCCCAAAGGTCATCCTTTTTTGGAGTGCGCCAATCGTAAGAGGTGTAAGCGGTATTTTTAATAAAGTGTCCGTATTTCTGATTGGTATCAGCTTTATTGTAACCTCCGTTCGTATCATCTTTCACCTGTCCGGTGGTAGGATACAAATCAGCTACTGGAAGCGGTCCATCTGTTCCATAAGCAACAGCATCCCGTTTTTCGTGTCCATCAGCGACACGTCCCCACTGGTAGAGGTCGCCCCAAACAGTGGCGTCAGCAGCGCTAAAAGCATGGTTTGCCTGATATTTCATCTGCTGTTTGGCAGGGGAAAGGTCAGGATAGAGAGACATCAGTTCTGCTACGTCAGCGCCGAGATTGTAAGCCATAAAGGTAACGTCAGGCACAGGATTGGGACATGTTGGCGCAGGAACGGTTGTGTGAGGAATATACGGCTCACCTACCGGCTGCCAGTTGTCCCCGTCCCAGACAAAAACGCCAAGTCCCAAATCAATATTGGTGTTGTAAATAATTGTACCTGTCAGGGCAGTGTTTACAT
>JAISXJ010000062.1 GCA_031270565.1 Prevotellaceae bacterium | reverse complement strand
CACTGTTCGTTCTCGCAAATCGTAACAATGGTGCGACAAACGCTGATGTACTACATTGACTTCATTGCCTTCATGGAAAATCCTAACAGAGGGTGGCAAATTATCTCCGAAGAACATGCAAAATCGCCACCTAAAATCGTACAATATTCACTCAATTTTGAGTAGGGGGGCTTACTTTTTCAAAAACAAATCCGAAATACCGTTTTATCGGCATCTCGGACAGGTGATTTGTGCGCTTTGTATGTTTACCGGACAGCAATATTTCAAAATACATTGTTCTCATTCCATTGGTACTGCTAATTCCATTGCCAATTCCCTCGATTCCAATCGCATAATGCTTTCTTCCGAACTGCCGTAACTCAAAAGATTGATGCTTCCGTACCAGACAAGCCGGTTGTCTATAATCACATACTTTTGATGGATATTGGGCTTTGTGCTAACAGAAATACTTGATTGCAACAGTTTTATACATTCCAGTATGGGTTTTGGCTCTTTGTAAGATTCCTGCGGACGTGTTATCACCGTAATTGAAACGCCTGTCTGTAACGGCTCTTTCATCCATTCGAAAACAGTTTCTATTCGTTTTTTCCGCAGAAACGGACTGACAATCAGAATTTCTTTTTTCGCTTCGGCAAAATCATTTATCATCACAGGCGCAAAACTGTTGGTGTCGTAAATCAGATTGATTTTATTCGGTTGATTATGTGCTGCTAAGGTTTTGTAACCTATTTGAGCATAACCAGTCAGACGTTTGTGATACATTCGCTCCAAAACAGGAACATGAATATCAACGTAATCATAAATCCGCACATCCTGCTTGCCGGGGTATTCGCGATGCAAACGTCCGGCATATTGCACCAATGTTCCTTTCCAAGCAATCGGTGAAACCAGAAACAAGGTGTCTAATCGCGGATAATCAAAGCCTTCACCAACGTATTTTCCTGTGGCAATAAGAATCAGTTTTTCATTTCGTGGAATATTTACCAAAGCATCCATTGTTTGGGATTTTATTTTGGCAGAATCCGTTCCTATAAGCGTAACAATATGTGTGTTCGCTTGATTTTTAATCATTTCAGCTAATTTTATAACATGTTCCTTTCGTTGTGTTAAGATAATTGGTGTTCGATTGTCTTTTACAGCCTCTATAACATCTGTAACAATTTGTTGATTACGAAATTCATCTTCCGAAAGGGCAGAATAGATTTTGGTAATGTGCCAATCGGCTTTGTCTTGTGTTAACGGTTTCTTAAATCCTGTGAAGCACGGGATAATGTAATGTTCAAAATTTCGTTTGTCTGCTTGTGATTTGGCGTCAACGGAATAACGGACTGCTCCACATTGCATAAATGTAATCGGATGTTGTCCGTCCTGTCGGACGGGTGTTGCCGTTAATCCATAGACATATTTGGCATTGACCACTCCCAACACTTTTTCATAATTGACAGACGGAACATGATGACATTCATCCACAATTACCATGCCGTAATTTTTTACAATGTTATCCACTTCATTATCATGTATCAAGCTCTGTACTATCGCAATATCTATAATGCCCGACAACGTGTTTTTTCCTGAACCTATTTGCCCTATAATCGAACGAACCTTTTTTTGCCCTCGTTTAGTTTCGGCTTCCGGCAAGGTTTCATTGATTTCAAGAAATTGTTCCAATGATTTTTTCCATTGGTCGAATAGCGTATGCAAATGAACCAGTATCAGCGTATTGCATTTTCGATTGGCAACGAGCGATGCACCGACAACCGTTTTTCCGAAAGCGGTCGGAACAGAAAGTACGCCGTTTTCATGTTGCAATAAAGCGTCAATTGCGAATTGCTGTTCTTCACGAAGTGTTCCTGTAAATCTAACTTTAATCTTTTTGCCCTTATTTCGTTTATCTTCAAAGGAATAATTTACATTAGATTTTCCCAATAATTGTATAAGCGATGTGCGACAACCGCGTGGAATACCCAAATAATCAGTCGTTTCGTCCAACGAATAAATAATTCTCGGAATGTCATACGTGGACATGCGCATCTTTTGCGTTTTGTAAAATTGCGGATTTGAAAAGGCGGCAAGCCGTTTGATACCGTTAAGCGCCCGTTGGCTGACACCTCTCTTCGGAATATACAGGCGATTTGCTTCAATAATAGTCAATGTGTCAGGAAAATCCTGTTTTTCAAGATTCGTTTCCGGCTTTTTGCCTTCCCAGGGTTTAGGCACTTCCACATCATCGGTTTCCGTATTACCCAATTCGCCTAACCCGTTTCCTTCGCACAATTCGGTAAGCAATTTGTTTACTGTTTCCAGTGTATATTTTTTGATAGAAGCCAGATATTCCCATTGGTCGGGGTAGCTTTGAAAATTTTCATCAATAAATTCACTGTTCCCGTTTTTACGCGCCCCACCTTGCAACGGCAAAGCAATCAAATTACCAAATCCGCCTTTGGGCATAGAATCCTGATTGGGAAACATCCTATCGTAAGAATCAAAACGAATTTCGTGCCTTTCGGACATCGCCTTTGTTAAAAGTGCATTACCCAGTTTTCGGGCGGATATTGCCGGAACAGATTCTTCAAAAAACAGCCATGAATGAGCGCCATTCCCCGAACGGGAACGTTCTATGACAATCGGTATGTCCAAGTCTTTGCAAACAGACCGGAAAACCGAAATGTCTTTCAGCCAGTCTTTCTCATCGAAATCAATCGCCAAAAACAGGCAATTTTCATCCGGTAAAAGCGGATAAACACCAACAATTCCAATTCCGTTTTCGTCCTTATTTCTCAAATGACTGTCTATCACTTCTGCTGTTAAAGGCAGTAATTCCCGCTTCGTGCAATTTTTGCATTTCACACGCGGTTTTTCACAAATACCTCTAACCCATTCGTTTTTGCAAGCAGGAACATAATAACTGCTTCCATGATTCTTGCTGTAACAGCGTTTGGCATAGACATCCGTCCGTCCGCGAAACAACGACATGAATAGTTTAATTTTTACTTTTGGGTTGCAGTATTTATTGAAAGATATGCCGGTATTTTTTTTTTCGACAGCAACAAGTAGTGAATTTTCAATCGTTTTTTGTTCGGTTTTTTCCAAAGGTAAGCCCAATGCTTCTCGTAGGCGTTGGTTCTCGACTCGAAGGTGTTGATTCTCTAATTCGAGTTCTTTAATTCGGTTATTCAATTCATTTTCAGTCATATTTGAAACCTCAAACATAAATCAATTTTTAGTCGTCTTTCGTAATAAGTCTGTATCCACCTGTTTTATCAGAACCGAAACGTTCGATAAAACCTTTGGATTTAAGCGTTCTAATATTACGTTTCGTTTGTTTCATCTTATACGCCATTTTCCCTGCTGTAATTTGTGGATTTTCAGTGATGAGTTTCAAAATTTGCTTTTGAGTTTCATTTACACCGAAATTTACTGTATCATTTTCGGTGTATTTTCACTTACACCGGAATTAACCCAGTACAAAGGTACGAAATAGATGTATTACTCTGTGCAGGAAAACAACAAAAAGAAATAGCTGAACTCGTTGGGAAAGACAAATCAGTTCTCAATAGAGAACTCAAGCACAACAGTCATAAGCGGGGCCATTTCGTACAAAAGGACAGGCATTGAGATTAGTAATTTTGCGGGAGCTTGCAGAATGGAAGTTGTGCCAATGTGGAGTAGAGGGACAAAAAAGGACAATATTCAAAAACAAAAATTGCCAACAATCTTATTTTCAGACTATTAGCAATTTTTCTGGCGGTATGGACGGGACTCGAACCCGCGACCCCCTGCGTGACAGGCAGGTATTCTAACCAGCTGAACTACCACACCGGAAAAGCGGGACAAAGGTAATAACTTTATTGTACCTGTGCAAGTCTTTGACGTTTTTTTTTTATTTTTCTATGCACATTGATTATCAGAATGATATACCTTTTTATAGTACCTGTAATGCTATTGTATATGTGTTGTATCAACAGCAATAATAATTTTTTAATATTTATTTGCACCCAATATAACTGAAATGTATAGTCTTTCTGTTCTTCCAAGCACGCTAAACACAAGAAAAAAACATCTGTTGGAGTGCTGAAAACTAAAATTTTCTGCGTTGCCCCTGACTTTCGGGAAAAATGTTTGTCAATTCGGTTAAAATATTCTAACTTTGCACGCCCATTGCTCACAATGTGGATTGCTAACTATTTTCTATTCAAATTCTAATTTTAAAACACAAAATTCTATGTGGTTAATTTGTTCTTCTATCGGAAGAAAGTTGGTCATGAGTATTTCAGGCACAGCCTTGATGCTCTTTCTCCTGTTTCATGGCGCGATGAATTTGGTATCGGTCATATCGCCCGAAGGATACAACACAATTTGCGGCATACTGGGAGCTAACTGGTATGCTTTGGTGGCAACAGCCGGTTTGGCTTTTTTGGTTGCTGTGCATTTTGTCTATGCCCTCGTGCTGTCGATTCAAAATTATCTATCGCGTGGTTTTAAACGTTATTCCGTTAAGGATGCTCCCAAAGATGTTTCTTGGCAGTCGAGAAATATGCTGCTGCTGGGCGCTATCATTATCGGGTTTCTGCTGTTGCATCTCTACAATTTCTGGTTTAAGATGCAATTCGCTGAACTGACCGGTATTCATACCGGCGCGTTTGACCCGCACGACGGCGCCGCGTACGTACAGGCACTTTTTGCCAATCCTGTTTACGGTGGTCTGTATCTGATTTGGCTGGTAGCTCTCTGGCTGCACCTCACACACGGCATTTGGAGCGCTCTTCAATCAATGGGATTGAACAATACGGTGTGGATGCAACGCATCAAGTGTATTTCAAAGATTGTCGCCACGTTCATTGTCCTGATGTTTGCTGTGGTGGTGGTCTATTACACATGGCTTGCTTATTACACAAACTCATTTGCATTTAACTGGTAACTAAAAATTAATCTTCGTGCAGTTTTTAGGGTTGACATCGTCAATACAAAACAGCTGTACACAAATCACATTTAACATGGATAACAAAAAGAATGAAGATTTTATAGATGCTGCCAACAATTCGGCAGACACATCAGCCGATACGGTCAGGGAGAGGTATATCACCACTGAAATTCCCAGAGGACCTCTTGAAAAAAAATGGTCAGAGTATAAATCACATCAGAAACTGGTAAACCCCGCTAACAAACGGCGGTTGGATATCATTGTGGTTGGCACGGGTTTGGCTGGCGCTTCTGCGGCGGCTTCACTCGGCGAGTTAGGATTTAATGTACTGAACTTTTGCATTTCCGATTCTCCCCGTCGGGCACACTCCATTGCGGCACAAGGTGGTATCAATGCCGCAAAAAATTATCAGAACGATGGCGATTCCGTCTATCGTCTTTTTTATGATACCATCAAAGGCGGCGACTATCGGGCGCGAGAAGCCAATGTTTACCGTTTGGCGGAGGTTTCTAACAATATCATTGACCAGTGCGTAGCACAGGGCGTACCTTTTGCACGCGAATATGGAGGTCTGCTGGACAACCGTTCATTTGGCGGCGCTCAGGTGTCGCGAACATTTTACGCCAAAGGACAAACCGGACAACAGTTGCTTCTGGGTGCCTATTCGGCATTAAGCCGTCAGGTAGGAAAAGGTACGGTAAAACTCTTTACGCGCCACGAAATGCTTGATATTGTTGTGATTGATGGTCGTGCACGCGGCATCATTGCCCGTAATTTGACCACAGGAAAGATTATGCGTTTCTTTGCTCACGCCGTAGTAATTGCAACAGGCGGTTATGGCAACACCTTTTTTCTCTCCACAAACGCGATGGCGTCAAACGGTTCGGCAGCCATTCAGGCTTACAAAAAGGGCGCTTATTTTGCCAATCCGTGTTTCGCTCAGATTCACCCGACGTGTATCCCCGTACACGGCGAATTTCAGTCGAAACTGACCCTGATGTCGGAGTCGTTGCGTAATGACGGGCGTATCTGGGTACCGAAGAAAAAAGAGGATGCCGAAGCTATTCGCGCCGGCAAACTCAAACCAACACAGATTCCCGATGCAGATCGCGACTTCTATCTTGAACGGCGATATCCTGCTTTTGGAAATCTTGTTCCGCGTGATGTGGCTTCCCGCGCTGCCAAGGAACGTTGCGATGCAGGTTTTGGCGTTAATAACACCGGCTTAGCCGTTTATCTTGACTTCAAATATGCGATAGAACGACTTGGACGCTCGGTGGTAGAGGCACGTTACGGCAATCTGTTCCAGATGTATGAAAAAATTGTTGACGAAAATCCCTACGAAACGCCTATGATGATTTTCCCTGCCATTCACTACACAATGGGTGGACTGTGGGTAGATTACGAACTGATGACCTCTATCAAGGGGCTGTTTTGTATTGGCGAGGCGAATTTCTCGGATCACGGCGCAAACCGTCTGGGCGCTTCGGCATTGATGCAGGGATTAGCCGACGGTTATTTTGTTTTGCCTTACACCATTCAGAACTATCTGGCAGACCAGATTCAAGTTCCGCGTATGAGCATTGATTTGCCCGAATTTTTAGAGGCGGAGAAAACTATCAGAGTGAAGATTGAACGCCTGATGAAAATTCGAGGTGAACGTTCTGTTGACAGCCTGCATCGCGATTTGGGACAGGTTATGTGGGATTTTGTGGGTATGGCTCGCACTGCAGAAAGTTTGAAAACAGCTTTGGAGAGAATCAGAGCTATCAAGAAAGAGTTTTGGACAAATGTCTTTATTCCCGGCTTAAGTAGCGGTGTAAATGTTGAACTTGAAAAGGCTATCCGTTTAGCCGATTTTCTGGAGACAGGCGAACTGATGGCGTATGACGGACTAAATCGCGAAGAATCATGCGGTGGACATTTCCGTGAAGAGTATCAGACACCGGATGGAGAAGCCTTACGGCAGGATGATAAATTCTCTTTCGTGGCTTGCTGGAAATATATGGGCGATAATCAAACGCCTCAATTACTGAAAGAAGATTTAACGTATGAATTTACCGAGCGCAAGCAACGTAATTATAAGGATTAACATTATGAGTAAAAATATTAATATCAAAGTTAGAGTTTGGCGTCAGAACGCTCCAAAAACCAGAGGAACTTTTGAGACATACCGTCTGAACAATATCTCAACCGACAGTTCTTTTCTGGAAATGCTCGACGTGTTAAACGAGCAGTTAATTCGTGAACGGCAGGAGCCGGTGGTTTTTGACCATGACTGTCGCGAAGGTATTTGTGGCATGTGTTCGCTCTACATCGACGGTCATCCGCACGGACCGGACAGCGCCGTAACTACCTGTCAGTTGCACATGCGTAAATTCAACGACGGCGACACCATCACCATTGAGCCGTGGCGTTCACACGCTTTTCCCGTGATTAGAGACCTGATGGTTGACAGGGGAGCATTTGACAAAATCATACAGGCTGGCGGCTACGTCTCCGTGAATACGGGAGGTGTGCCGGACGCGAATGCCATTCCCATTCCCAAGTCCAAAGCCGATGAGGCAATGGATGCCGCATCATGTATTGGTTGCGGGGCGTGTGCGGCGGCATGCAAGAACGGATCGGCGATGCTTTTTGTAGCTGCCAAAGTGAGTCAGCTGGCGCTGTTGCCGCAAGGCAAGGTTGAAGCTGCACAGCGTGCCAGAGCAATGGTAGCCAAAATGGACGAGCTGGGATTCGGAAACTGTACCAACACGGGAGCCTGTGCCGCTGAATGTCCCAAGTGCATCTCTCTGACAAACATTGCCCGACTGAATCGCGAATTTATCTGCGCCAAAGTTAAGGATTAACCCTGAAGGCATATTCTCAAAATAGAAACGGCTACTCCATTTGAAGAGCAGCCGTTTTTATTTTAATGGCTGATTCTTTTTTTGAGGCGCTATAATATAAAGTGAATAACGAATAGTGAATAGCGAATAGCGAATAGCGAATAGTCCTGAAAGGACATTATTTTCATAACCGCAGGTCAGCGACCTGCGGAAAACGACGCCATCCTATCCACTGCCTGACAAGGCAGGACAGGTGGAGTGAATCACTATAAAAGTATATGTCCTAACGGACAAAAACGCTTGTTTTAAAGTCGTTTTTCTATTGATATTGAAGCCGTAACCGGCTAATAGCGCAACATCTTTCATTATTCATTATTCACTGAAAACTGAAAACTGAAAACTGAAAACTAATAACTACACTCTACACTCTAATAACTAAAAAAAAATTATTCACTATTCGTTATTCACTAAAAAGTATTACTTTTGCCCCGTTATTGTTCACATCTAAAATCAATACAAAACGATGCTTACATCTGGTATTCCATATTCACCATTTTTTTCGTTTAGACGGTTCAACCGGCTAAAAGTAAGCTCGTTACAAAATACCCCCCCCCACATTTCACTTAACTCCCTGTATTCAAGGGATTAACGATTTCTCAGACTTTTTCCATTTGACAGTTAACAGCGCGAAGTTTCTTTGCGTTTTTTTGCTATATACATATACAATTATTGCGGCACATTTCCGGAATTTTCGGAGGTGTTGCCGTTCTGTTTTATTGCGCCCTCCCGCTAAGGCGGGACAAGCATTGCGAAAAACCTCCCGCTTTGGCGG
>JAISXJ010000028.1 GCA_031270565.1 Prevotellaceae bacterium | reverse complement strand
TCTGATTGTTAATGCCGTCATAATGCGCCACCAGACCATCCTGTATATATTCGTCTGTTGATGCGTAAGGGAAAGCGTCAGCGCTAAAAATGCGAATCCATCCTCCGCTGGCGGCTGGCAAAGAGTTAGGATAAATGTTTCTTGCATTGAATGTAATACTGCTGCTCTCCGAAAGCGACAGACAGTTGTCAAGAACCACCTTCATCTCCTGATTGTCTCCGGAAGAAATGGCGGTTGTTACCAGAATTTTCGTTTCAGTTGTGTCAAGCAGGACATCATTCAGATACCAGTAGTAAAACTGTGCGTCGCCAGGATTTATTACCTCAAAAGTAACAGCCTCACCTCCCAGAATGGCATCTATATCAGGACTTTTAATATCAAGGGTAACTGCTCCGGCTGCTTTAGCTTGATAATCCTTATCAATCTTTCTCCAGCAGTTGCCGTCCCAGACATAAACGCCCAGACAAATGTCAGAATTAATGTTGTAAACGATAGCGCCGGTGAGTTTTGCCTTTACCTCGGGAGTTACATCTCCTGAGTTGTTGATGCCGGGAAAACCGACGGGAATGGTATTCAAGTCGGTGAGACTCACATTTGACAGCGCCAACCCGCCCTTAGTCGTGCTGTTCAAATCCAGAATCGTACCGGCTTTTGGCAGGTCGCTGCCGCCAATAGTTACCTGCGCCGCAGCATAATTGGCGACGCTTAGAAATGCTGCTGCGAGAGCAGCGAAAAGAAATGTTTTTTGTTTCATAAAATAAAGAATTAAGAGCCTCTCGACCTCACCCCCAGCCCCTCTCCAAAAGAGAGGGGAGAACGGAGCGCTGACGGGAAGCTGGTTAGTAATACATAAATTAAGTGTCAGTTATCAGTTTTTCTCCTCCTCGTTTGTAACGAGACAGGTCGTTAAAAAACGACCGACCAGTAACTCCTCGTCAGAGACGAGGAGCAGTGGATGCAATAAAACACAACGGCAACCCTCCAGACCATTCCGAAAGGTTGCCGTTATATATGTATATGGCAAAAAGACACAAAAAGACTTTGCGTTGTTAACCAGTAACCAAAAAGTTTTTAATAAATGATAAGCCCTTGAATACAAGGAGTTAAGGCGAATGCGGGGGGGGGCTTTTGTAACGAGCTTACTTTTAGCCGATTGAACCGTCTAATCTGAAAAAATGGTAAATATGGAACCCCAGATGTAAGCATCGTTTTGTATTGATTTTAGATATGAACAATAACGGGGCAAAGGTACACCTTTTTTAGTGAATAACGAATAGTGAATAATATTTTTTTAGTGGTTAGAGTTTAGAGTTTAGTTTAGTTGTTTCTCAATTCTCAATTCTCAATTCTCAATTCACTATTCGTTATTCACTAACAACTCTTGGCTCTGTTTTTGCGCTGATACGGCTTTCGTTTTAATTACATCATCCAGCTGTCATCATTGGGATTGTCTCTAAATCTCAGCAGACGTGCAACGTCGTCAGGCTTGATATAGCCCTCGTCGGCGGCAACCTGTACCAGCGTGTCAAAGTCAAGCAGGCTGTGGTTTACCGTGCTTTCCTGCGCCAGACGCTCCAGTCCTTCTTTCATTCCGTATGTAAAAATGCTCGCTACTCCCAGCACTTCTGCGCCCGCCTCCCGCAAAGCCCTGACCACATCAATACAGCTACCGGCTGTGGAGATCAGGTCTTCGATAACGACAACTTTCTGTCCTTTCTCCAAATGTCCTTCAATCCTGTTGGCGCGTCCGTGGTCTTTTGCGCCTGAACGCACATAGCCCATCGGCATATCAAGCAATGCCGCGACCAGGGCGGCGTGTGCAATCCCTGCCGTAGAGGTGCCCATAAGGACTTCGGCGGTAGGATAATAGCGATAAACAATTTTCGCCAGTCCTACTTCGACACGTTTGCGCACGTATGGCGCAGTCAGGATAAGACGATTGTCGCAATAAATCGGACTTTTTATGCCGCTTGCCCACGTAAAGGGGTGTTCAGGCGAGAGGAAAACCGCTTTTATATCAAGCAGCAGTTTGGCAGTTTCTTTATTCATATAAACAGGTTTAAATATTATAAAAACTCCGCCACACAGCGGCGGTATGCGGCTACGGGGTCGGTGGCAGCAGTAACCGGTCGTCCGACAACGATATAATCCGCGCCAATAAGTTTTGCCTGTGCGGGCGTGGTGATACGCACCTGGTCATTGGTCTGACCGTCAGGGAAACGGATACCCGGCGTAACGGATAGGAACGACTTGCCACAGGCAGTTTTCACCGCAGCCGACTCCAGCGGTGAACAAACCACGCCGTCAAGACCCGCTGTCTGTGCATTACGGGCATAATGTACAACAGTCCTGTCCATACTCTCTCCAATAAGCAGTTCCCGCTGCATCCGATCCTCAGGCGTCGAAGTGAGTTGCGTTACGGCAATCAGGAGCGGACGGGAGCCATCGGGACGTGTAAGTCCTTCCACAGCCGCCTGCATCATGGCGATTGTTCCGGCTGCGTGGACATTGCACATATCAATATCCAGACGCGAAAGCACGGACATGGCGCTTCTGACGGTGTTGGGAATATCGTGCAACTTTAAATCAAGAAACACCCGATGTCCGCGTGCCTTTATCTGCCGTACAATGTCCGCGCCTTCGGCATAAAAGAGTTCCATACCAATCTTGATAAACGGTTTATCGTCTCTGAAAAGGTCAAGGAAAGCGCATGTTGTAGCGGCATTGCTGAAATCACAGGCTATAATTACGTCGCGTAAACGGGCTGGAGAGGATGACTGATAAGACATGGTAATAATGTTATTCTATTTTATAATACCGATAATATCTCTAAGGTTGTTAATGTTAAGCTGTTCCATTACTTGAGGAAGGGTCTCTATAATATCTCGACAAATGCAGGGATTTTTCAGGTTCATCGCGCCGATTTGGACGGCAGATGCACCCGCCATCATCATCTCAATCACGTCCTGTGCCGAAGCAATGCCGCCACAGCCCATAATGGGAATATGGCACGCCTTATGCACCTGATAGACCATACGCAAGGCGATGGGAAAGATTGCCGGTCCGGAGAACCCGCCCATCGTATTGGCGAGTACCGGACGTCGCCGCGCAATATCAATGCGCATCCCCAGAACGGTATTGATAAGACAAATGCCGTCAGCGCCGGCATCCTGACACGCAAGCGCTATTTCCACAATATCGGTAACGTTGGGACTAAGTTTTATAAAGACCGGTTTATGGGTAACGGCTTTCACAGCGCGGGTTACTTCGGCGGCGCTTTTGGCAGACGTACCAAACGTCATACCACCGTGTTTCACATTGGGACAGCTGATATTGACTTCTATCAATCCGACTTGTTCTTCGTGGTCGATGCGTTCACAGCAATAGGCGTATTCATCTATCGAAAAGCCGCTGATATTGGCAATTACAGGCTTGTGAAACAGCGTTTTGAGTTTTGGCAATTCGTCATTAATAATGGCGTCAATACCGGGATTTTGTAGTCCGACGGCATTAATCATACCGGCGGTACATTCGGCGATGCGCGGTGTAGGATTGCCGAAACGTGCTTCGCGCGTAGTGCCTTTAAGAGCAATGCTCCCAAGAATATTCAGGTCATAGAATGGTTTGAAATCCTGTCCGAAGCCAAACGTTCCGCTTGCCGGAATAATCGGATTATCAAGTTCTAATGAACATAAAGAAACGGTAGTAGTCACAAAAAAAGAGGATGATTAATAGTTATTTAAACCACTGCAAAGATACAACTCCATATTAAACAGACAAAATGTTTTATTAAAAAATTATTCACTGTTTTGCCCCAAAAGTCCCTTTGTTACATTCCACCTGAAAAGCAACAATTTTGCGCCTTTTTGCCATTGAAATCTGCACAAATAGCCGATAAACAGTACGATTGACGCAGCCCATTTTACTGCTTCAAGAAAAATTCGTTTGAGGTACTCTGTTTGGGAAATATCAAGAGTACGCAAACGTTCGCTTATACCAACACCTTGTCCCAACCGTATAATATAACTGTTTGTTGTACGATTTTCTGATATAACGTGTTGTACTTTGATGTTTGGAAACCAATAAATCTTGCCACCCCTATTTTTGATGCGGTTAAAAAGGTCTTTTTCTTCGCCTCCCATAAGATTTTTCTTACTTCGACCCAATTTCGTGTTAAATCCCCCAACATTTTCGAGTGTTTTTTTCAAAATACCCATATTTGCTCCGATAGGA
>JAISXJ010000180.1 GCA_031270565.1 Prevotellaceae bacterium | reverse complement strand
CGATAGCGCAGTTTGCGGAAAAAGTCGCCTCGCGAACCTGCACCTGAAAGGTGCGACAAGTGATTAAGAAGTCCTGCCTTTCAGGCAGTGGATAGGAGGGCGTCGTTTTCCGCAGGTCGCTGACCTGCGGTTATGAAAATCATGTCCTTTCAGGACATTATTCACTATTCACTATTCGTTATTCACTAAAAAAACGGTATATGTCCTAACGGACAAAACGCTTGTTTTAAAGCCGTTTTTCCTATTGATATAAATGCCCTAACGGGCAAAAAAGCGGCTTCCTCGACTGCCTGAAAGGCAGAATTTTCATAACCGCAGGTCAGCGACCTGCGGCACAAGCACGACACACCAACCTCTGCCTGAAAGGCAGGACTTTATCAATCTTGTAAAAAATATCGTTCAATAAATTTAGTCGTTTTGCGCGACTCGGCATAGCTAAAACAAGTTTTATCTCTGCTCTCGCTGCTTAAAACGCTCATCTATCTCAGTTCCGTTTTCTATCAAAAATAGCAACTCAAAAAAGAATTAACCTAATGCGAGCCTCTTTTTTTATTTCAAAGAAATGTATTATTTTTGTCTCTGAAAAAAACGGGAAAGATTATGAACTCAAAAAAATTGGAAAAAGCGGCAGATGTAATAGATTACATCGCGTTTATGATAAACGATTTTGCAGAAAAACATAATTTGTCAATGCGGCAGTCGTTTGATTATTTATACAAATACGGCGGGCTTGCCTTTTTGGACAGGCATTATGCCGTAGAACATGTCGAAAATCCGCTGATTACGCTGGATTCGCTGCAACGCATTTGTGAGCGGGAAGGGGGCAATTTATGAAACTCTATCACGGCACAAATATAAATTTCGGGGCTATCGACCTCGAAAAATGTCCATATAACAGAGATTTCGGGCAGTGAATAGTGTATTCGTGTATTTGTGGCTAAATTATTTTTGAGACAGCCCCATTTTTCACAGGATTAACAGGATTAATAGGATGCTCAAGATGATTATTTTTTAACCACTGACTAAAATCTAAAATCTAAACTCTAAAATCTAAACTCTAAAAAGAATATTTTTCATTGTTCATTCTTTTTATAGCGTCTCAAAAAAAAATTAACAAAAAAACGCCTGCTTAAAGCTGTTTTTTCTATTGATGTTTATGCCGTAACCGGCTAATAACTACACTCTAAACTCTAAACTCTAATAACTAAAAAAATATTATTCACTATTCACTATTTGTTATTCACTAAAAAAATATACCTTTGTCCCGATTTTCCGTGCATGTGTTATTGTGCAATTTGAAAGGGACAATGTTGTGAATTTATGTTTTTATATACTGTTTGTTTAATCAAAAAAATCAAAATTATCTATGAAAAAAATCTCTTTGTTTTTATCTGCTGCCCTTATGATGGCAGTTCTTGTGATGGGAGCCTGTAAAGGTGATACACCGCCTGACCCGGAGCCGACTCCCGACAAATTTTCCGGCACTTGGACATCAGTGACTAAGGGTATTGCCGGCTCTATTGTGACGAATGATGAGGTAGTCAATGCAGCGATTCCATTGGTTTTACCCTCTTTCCTAGATGGCTCTTCTGCGGAATTTATCTTCAAGAACAACAGTGAATATGAGTACACAATTACGTTTGATGGCAGCCAGCAGGAGGAGCCAACAACAGGAACTTACACATTTACTGATGCAGCTTTGTTCCTCACACAGACAGCTTCGCTGGACGCGCAAGAGGTGACATATAGTCTTATCGGGACTAAATTAGTTTTGGATATTGTTCTTAATCCTGCGATGCTTCAAGCTATGCTGGATATGGCGATAAATCAATTTAAAGACGATCCCATGTATGGTGGTCTCATCCCTGATGATCTAAAGGTTGTAAGTGGACAATTAAGAGTTACATTGCAGAAAAAATCGTAATCGTTTCTCTGCTCTACAATAAACAGGACGGCTCACTTTGAGTTGTCCTGTTTGTTTTTTGCGGGCATCCTCTGAAAGGAACGCAAAGAGTTTTTAGTTGTCAGTTTTCAGTTTGTCCCCTTAACGTCCCTAATGTCCTTAACGTCCTTAACGACCTCTTAGGAGATACTCACTGAAAACTGACAACTAAACTCTAAACTCTAAAAACTACACTCTAAAAAAAAGGTGTACCTTTGCGGCGTCATTTAATAACACAAGATACGTTTTTTATACGAAAAGCATTATTGCATCAACAGCCATGTCGAACTTTTTTTATAATCTCCTGTTACTGCAACCAGTAGAATGGGTTACGCTTGTTGTTCTGTTTACGGCATGCGCTGTTCAGCTATTTTTCTATCTCCATTACTACACCGCCGTTATACGTTACAACCGTCCGTTTTCAAAAACAAATGCCGCCGATGCCCCTTTATCACATCAAGCCCAACCGCCTGTTTCCGTGATTATTTGTGCAAGAAACGAGGCGGAAAATCTGGTAACCTTTCTACCTTTGGTACTTGAACAGGCGTATCCTGAATTTGAGGTTATCGTGGTCAATGATGGCTCTTCGGATAATACAGAAGAGGTTCTTGCCTCTCTCAAGCAGCGGTATCCCTACCTCTACATCACCACCATTCCAAACGGAGCACGCACGCTCAGCCCAAAAAAACTGGCTGTAACGGTTGGCATAAAAGCTGCAAAGCACGAATTATTGCTTTTTACCGATGCCGACTGCCGCCCCAACACACCCAACTGGATTGCCTCAATGGTTGAACAGTTTGACGACCGGACTGAATTTGTATTGGGATATGGAGGATATTTCAAGGAGAAAACGGTGATTAACAGTCTGATATGTTTTGATACGCTTTTTATCGCCATGCAGTATTTTGGTTTTGCCTTTTTCGGAAAACCTTATATGGGTGTCGGGCGCAGTATGGCTTATCGAAAAAGCGTCTTTTTCCGTGCACGCGGCTTTGCCGGACATCTGCATATTGCCTCGGGAGATGACGATTTGTTCGTCAACGCGACTGCTACGGGCGACAATACCCGCATTGCCTGTTCGGCTGCAAGCAAGACACTATCTGTCCCCAAAAAGACCTTTAAAGAATGGAAAACACAGAAAACAAGGCATTTAACAACTTCGCATCTTTATACTCAATCAAGTAAGAACCAACTTGTCATCGAACCGGTAACACGCGGACTTTTTTACCTCTCTTTTATAGTGGTGTGCTTCTCCGGTCAATGGTTGCTGGCGGGTAGTGGTATCGCCCTGTTTTTGCTTCGTTATCTAACACAGGTAATCGTGATAAATGTAACAGCCAAGCATTTACAGGAACGTAAATTTTATTTGTCACTTCCATTATGGGATATATTATTGCCTCTTTTGACAGTTTACATGTCATTTACAGGCAGCTCGAAAAAGAAAAATCATGCAGGAAACTGGCATGCGTAATAAAAAATTTGTATGACTAAAAAAAATGCTTTACATTTGTGGGCTATTTTTCTGTATTGGTTTTCAACCGACGTTTCTCCGCAACAGCACAACCGGAATGAACATGGGTTCTGCTTAGCGTTTAACAGAATAGTCCTTAGGGAACTTCCAAAAATTGCTTTTTCTGCGTTACGCTCTTTCGGTAAAATGCTCATTTACGTTAGTAAACTCCGCTTTTACCTCAATGGCAAGTCTTGAAAAATCTAATTTTTAGAAGCCCCCTTGAATCGACCTGATAATCAACCAACAAATTTGGAATAAAACATTTCTATGAACACATTTGAACACATTGAACAACCTGTACCGCAGTTAGAAAACGCCCCGGAACAACCATCAGAGCCAACACAGCAACCTGTAGTAGAGGTTCAGAATGAAAGTGAACCAACGGAACCTGTCGTGGAGATTCTGAATGAAAGTGAACCAACGGAACCTGTCGTGGAGATTCTGAATGAAGAAGAACCAACGGAACCTGTCGTGGAGATTCTGAATGAAGAAGAACCGGCGGAACCTGTAGCGGAGATTCAGAATGAAAGTGAACCAACGGAACCTGTAGCGGAGATTCTGAATGAAGAAGAACCGACGGAACCTGTCGTGGAGATTCAGAATGAAGATGAACCGGCGGAACCTGTAGCGGATATTCAACCGGAAGTTGAATCTTCAGAGCCTGAGGCAAGCCCGCAATCCGATGTTAATGAGGATGAACCGACAATCGCGCCAACTCTCAAAAACGCCCATTATCACGCACTTTCCCTTCAGGAATTGATAGCGGAGATGAGTGCGCTGCTTCAACAGCCGGTGGAAGAGATAAAGTCGTCTGTTGAGGCGATTAAACAGGTGTTCTACATAAAATTGAACAATGAATTTCCCATAACGGAGGAGAATGATTCGGAAACGCCCAATCGTGAACGCACCGGTATTGAAGTGGAATTTAAGGCTCTTTTGGGTAAATATAAGGAGTTGAAAGCGGTTGTAAATGCCACACTCGAAGCCCAAAGAGAACAGAATCTGCAACTCAAACGCAATATTCTCAACAAGTTGGAAGAGCTTACCAATGCTACAGACGATCTGTCAGCCACCATTCCCGCTTTCCGGAAACTCCAGCAGGAATGGAAAGCCATTGGTCAGGTGCCACAAACCAAAATCAACGAAATCTGGAAAAGTTATAGCCATTATCAGGAGAAATTCTACGATTTAATAAAAATCAGCAATGACCTGCGGGAATATGATTTCAAGAAAAATCTGGAATTAAAGACCGCACTCTGTGAGATTGTCGAACGTCTGGAAGAGGAACAGAATGCCGTAAAAGCGTTTCAAGCGCTGCAAAAATTGCACGATGAATGGCGCGAAATAGGTCCTGTTGCCCGTGAGGAACGTGAGCCTATTTGGACACGTTTCAAAGAGGCATCCGCTCTTATCAACAAAAAACATCAAGCCTATTTTGAATCACTGAAAGAGAAAGAAGCGCAGAATCTTGCCGCCAAAACAGCCCTTTGTGAAGCCGTAGAAAAAATTGATATTGCCTCTCTGCAAACACGCGCCCAGTGGGATGCTAAAAGTGCAGAAATCATTGAATATCAAAATCAATGGAAAACAATCGGACAGGCTTCACGAAAAGTAAATACTAAGATACACAAGCGTTTCCGGAATGTTTGCGACACCTTTTTTCAGGCAAGAAACAATTATCATAAAACCCAAAAAGAGGAATTGCGGGCAAATTATGATAAAAAACTTGCTCTATGCCTGCGGGCAGAAGCATTGAAAGAAGGCACGGAGCGGAAAGAAGCCATCGAAAAATTGCAAGCTCTGCAAGCTGAGTGGAAAAATATTGGCGCCGTTCCCAGAAAACACACAGACGTTCTCTGGAAACGATTCAGAGAAACTTTTACCTATTTCTTTGAAAATACTGCAGATGCGTCCCATGCAACACCGGCGAACAGGGAAGAAAATCTTCGTCTGAAACAGGAGATCATCGCCACTGTTGATGCATTTGTGCCGACCGGCAATGGCGCTGCTGATATGATTGCGCTTAAAGACCTGGTGCGGAACTATAGCAAGATTGGCGCTGTGCCGACTTCCGAAAAGCAGCGGGTAAATGATGCTTTCCGTGCTGCAGCCGATGCAAAATTTGAAAGTGTACGCAGCGCTCACCGGCAAACAGGCAATGGTAGAACAGGCAAACCTTCATCTGAACGTACAAAACTGCTGCACACATACAATGCACTGAAAAATGAGATAAAAACCTACGAAAATAACATCGGATTCCTGACTGCCTCATCCAAAAAAGGAAATACTCTGGTTGAGGGAATAACGCAACAGGTCGAAAAACTAAAAAAGCAACTGAATGATATAGCGGATAAAATAGGTGCGCTTTAACACAGAATTATCTGGGGAAGCGTACCTTTAGAGCAGTTACAAATTTTTATACGGATGGATCCTGTTGCCATTATTGCTCACTACTACACACCCGACACGCCTCTCTACAACATCCTTGTAACGCACAGTCGAGCCGTTGCCGACCGTGCATTGGAGATTGTCAGTCGGCATCCTGAGTGGTCTGTTGACAGAGAGTTTGTTGAGCAGGCGGCGCTTCTGCACGATATTGGAATCTTCCTGACCGATGCGCCTGAAATCCATTGTACGGGCAAACAGCAATATATTGAACACGGCTATCTGGGCGCTAATCTGCTGCGAGCCGAGGGGTTGCTTGCTCACGCATTGGTTTGCGAGCGGCACACGGGCGCAGGCATTTCGTTGCAACACATTATCGACCACAATCTTCCTTTGCCTCGCCGTGATATGCTGCCGGTTTCGCTCGAAGAACAGATTATCTGTTTTGCCGATAAATTCCACTCAAAAACGCACCTGCATACACCACTGACACTACCTGTAGCCCGCGAAAAAATAGCAAGATTCGGTACAGCCTCGCTTGAACGATTTGATTGCTGGATAGAAAAGTTTGACAGATGAATGGCACACCGGTTGTTAAACAGACGCTAACCGTCTGTTCGTCTGTTTATGATGGTACTATCAGTTTACCGGAGGTTGGTTTGGAAGATTTCATGTCGTCGAACTGCAGCAGATAAATGCCCTGCGACAACATCAACTCCGCTATGCTGAATGACACTTCCTGCTCTTTGAGAAAAATCTTGTGAAGTATGCGCCCCCGTGCATCCAAAACGGACATCCACTGTTTTTGCCCGTTCAGCACGGTAAATATGTCCGGCGACAGCGAATTGTTTTGCAACACTGTCGGCGTTGTTCCGGCAAGGATTGTATCCGAATAGACACCCAGAAGGAGCGTTACTACTACCGGATCGTGGTCGGAGGAGCGGTACATATTATCCTGCCGGCGGCTGCCGTCATAACCGATACAGGTAGGCTCGTCGGTGTTGATGTGGAATACCGTCGCATCTACCACCTGTTGCGCCAGAGTAGCGTTGGCTAAGGCGTGGTCTAAACAGCCGGCGGCTGCCTGATAGACGTATGAATAGGCAGAATCACCCTCAAAGCGTTTCAACAGATTACTGTATCCCGCCGTCTCAAAAACCGTTAGCGGGTTTTCTTTGGCGTATGCGTTCAGGTCGCCCATAATAAGCACATCGGAGTCGTTATAATAGGAAATGTAGCTGGTATGAATGGCTTTTACTACCGAATTTGCTTCCTCCACGCGCGAAGCATTGAATGTCCCCTGTCCATCTCCCTGGTCGCTATCGTTGCCGGTACCCGTTCCCGATTTGGCTTTGAAATGGTTGATGCAAAATATAAATGACTCGCCGTTCGACAGCAGACGAAATCCCTGTGCCTTTTTGCGATTGCTTACGCCCGTATTATTATGCTTAATATCGCTTATGGGCGTAACCCTGTCGTTGCGATAAATATAACCAGCCTTGGTAAAAGTGCCATTGACGGAAGTGCCGTCATTGATATAGCTGTATCGCCCCGTACCGGAAGCTTGATTCATTGCCGTACAGAGTTTGGCAATAGCAGTTTGTCCAGACTGAATCTCCACCAGACCGTAAATGTCGGCATCAATGGCGAGCATTGCCTGCAGTATTTTCTGATGCTGTTGTGCAGCCAGCGTGGCGTTGTCGGGGCCGTATCCGTTGCCATAGTCCGAAGCCAGATAATATTCGAGGTTAAAACCGCATACTTTCAGATTGTACTCGCCGGACAGCGGTGGCGTTTCAGGGCGGGGATTCCCGTAAAAGAGTGGCGTCCCGACGGGATAAAGCATGTATCCGCGCGAGGTATTGGTCAGAATGGCTGTCAGGTTGTCAACACGGCTTCCCGTACGGCGCGTACCGTTGGCATCAGCAAAAGGCAGCGTTGTGGGATTCGTGACTGACGAGCCATCGTCAAGAATAATCTGATTGGTGTTATTCTCTGCCACGAGGCTCGTATAGGCGGCGCTGCCGGGGAGAGCCGCTTCGGTAGGGCTACGCAGTCGCTGTGAGGAGAGGGTCAGCTGTCCGTTGCGCTGCCATTGTGCATTGGATGTAACGTAAAGCGTCTGGTCAAAGGTCAGCGTCATTCCGTCGTAGGCAGCCCACGAGGTAAAGTCATCGGGAAAATGAACCGCTTTGGCTGCCACTGCACGGTCAGCGCCAAGCTTGCTGACCACCGAAACACTGTCGAGCAGAACATGTCTGCCATCGTCATACAGCACACCGCGCAACACCACTTCATCACCTGCCTGCAGCACGCCGTCGGTGTATGTCCGCGCAGCGATAGCGTCCGATGTAGCGGCATTATTATCCCCTAAAAAATCTTGAATAAAAAAATGTGTAACTCCGTTTTCGTGCGGCAGGACAAGCGTTATCACGCCTTCGGTGATGACAGCCTGTTGCTCCGCAACGGAAGTACTGATGCCGAGGCGCGATACTTCCTGCCGGTTACTGCGGGAAATATCATAGATTTTACAGAACGGTTGCGCGTGCAGGATACAACTGATACCAAACATCAGCGACAGAGAGAAGCGAATATATCTATGATAATACATAAGTTTTTACATTAAATGTTTAAACAGTTTTTTAAAATTCACGGCATCATCAATAACGGCAAAGAGCTGTGCAATGGGAATCCTCTCCTGCTGCATTGAATCGCGGTAGCGGAGTGTTACGCTCTCGTCTTCCATTGTCTGATAGTCAACGGTGATACAGAACGGCGTGCCGACAGCGTCCTGACGGCGATACCGTTTGCCGACAGAGTCTTTTTCATCATAAACACATTTGAAACCGAACTTGAGACTGTTCATGATTTCGCGGGCTTTTTCGGGCAACCCGTCTTTTTTTACCAGAGGCATTACGCAGGCTTTAACCGGCGCAAGCGCTTCGGGGAAGCGCAATACTACCCGACTGTCGCCGCCCTCAAGCGACTCCTCTGTGTAGGCAGCCGCCAAAACCGAGAGAAACATCCTGTCCACACCAATAGATGTCTCAATAACATACGGCACATACGATTCGTTCAGTTCGTGGTCGAAGTAGCGGATATTTTTACCGGAGAATGTGGCGTGCTGCTGCAAATCGAAGTCCGTGCGCGAGTGAATCCCCTCCACCTCTCTGAATCCGAAAGGCATTTCAAACTCAATGTCGGTGGCGGCATTGGCATAGTGCGCGAGTTTATCGTGGTCGTGGAAGCGGTATTTGTCATCGCCCAGTCCAAGCGTTTTATGCCAACGCATACGGAAGTTTTTCCAGTGGTCGAACCAGCGCATCTCCTCGCCCGGACGGACAAAAAACTGCATCTCCATCTGTTCAAATTCGCGCATCCGGAAGATAAACTGTCGTGCAACAATCTCATTGCGAAAAGCCTTGCCAATCTGAGCGATGCCGAACGGGATTTTCATTCGTCCCGTCTTCTGCACGTTCAGGAAATTGACAAAAATCCCCTGCGCTGTTTCGGGACGCAGGTAGATTTTGGTAGCGCCGTCGGCGGTTGAGCCTATTTCGGTGGCGAACATCAGGTTAAACTGCCGCACATCCGTCCAGTTTTTGGTACCGGAAACGGGACAGACCACTTCGTAATCCAGTATAATCTGTCGCAGTTCGACAAGGTCATTATCATGCATCGCTTTGGAGAAGCGTGTGTGAATGGCGTCCCGTTTGGCAGCATATTCCACCACACGCGGACTGGTAGTGCGAAAGAGCGCCGCATCAAAGGTCTCGCCAAACCGTTTGGCGGCTTTTTCCACTTCACGGGCAATCTTTTCGTCGTACTTTGACATTAAATCTTCTATCAGCACGTCGGCGCGATAACGTTTTTTGCTGTCTCGGTTGTCGATAAGGGGGTCGTTGAAGGCATCGACATGTCCGGAGGCTTTCCAGGTGGTGGGGTGCATGAATATGGCGGCATCAATGCCGACAACATTTTCGTGGAGCAGCGTCATACTATCCCACCAGTAGCGTTTGATATTGTTTTTCAGTTCAACGCCGTTTTGTCCGTAATCGTAAACGGCTGCCAAGCCGTCGTAAATTTCGCTTGACGGGAATACAAAACCATACTCTTTGCTATGCGCAATTAACTTTTTGAAAACATCTTCCTGTGAAACCATAATCTGTATTTTTATAAAATGGGGGTGCAAAGATAGTTTTTTTAGTTTATAGTTTGTAGTTTGTAGAGTTTAGTTATCAGTTTTCAGTGTTCAATAGAAAAACAGAACACAGATGACACAGATTTAACAGATAAACGCAGATTTCTATCTGTGAAAATCGTGTCTAATCTGCGGTATCTGTGTTCAAAAATAATTTAGCCACAAATACA
>JAISXJ010000178.1 GCA_031270565.1 Prevotellaceae bacterium | reverse complement strand
TCAGAGTGTAGTTTTTTGCCCGTTAGGGCATAAATATCAATAGAAAAACAGAACACAGATGACACAGATTTAACAGATAAACGCCAGATTTCTATCTGTGAAAATCGTGTCTAATCTGCGGTATCTGTGTTCAAAAATAAAAGAATAATCATCTTGAGCATTGTTAATCCTGTGAAAAAATGGGGCTGTCTCAAAAGTTTTCAGTTGTCAGTTTTCAGTTGTCAGTTTTCAGTTGTCAGTTTTCAGATTCTCAATTCTCAATTCTCAATTCTCAATTCTCAATTCTCAATTCTCAATTCTCAATTCTCAATTCTCAATTCTCAATTCTCAATTCTCAATTATTCACTATTCGTTATTCACTATTCACTAAAAAAGATGTATCTTTGCCCCGTTATTTATCACCAATAAAACTGATAAAAAGATGCTTACACTTGGGATTCTATATTTACCATTTTTTCAGTTTAGACGGTCTAACCGACTAAAAGTAAGTTCGTTACAAAAGCCCCCCCCCGCATTTGCCTTAACTCCTTGTATTCAAGGGCTTATCATTTATTAGAAACTTTTTTATTTACGCATAACAACGCGAAGTTTCTTCGTGTTTCCTTGCCATATACAGCTGTAACGGCAATCTTCCGGAATCTTCGGGAGGGTTGCCGTTGGTGGTTTTTTTACGCCAATCAGCAATGGAACCGTATTAAATATGCTGTCATTTTTATTCACTATTAAAATATTATTATTATGAAATTAAAAACAATTTATTCTTTTGTCCTTGTGGCAGCATGTCTGAGTTTTATGCCGCTCGCCGGTATGGCTCAGGATAGAGAAATTGGAACGGGCTACCGTTCGGAAGGCGGCGAACTGATTGAAACCAACCGTATGTTTGCCGCAGGCGCAGGCGTGGGTATTGACTATGGCAATATGGGCGTCAAGGTTGTCGCCAGGTTAACCCCCAAATTCGCATTTAGCGCCGGCATCGGTTCACGCGCCGTGCCACTGTCATTGCCGATTATGATATTGGGCGATGACTTTAAAGAAGAACTTAAACAACTCGGTGTTCCGTTTAACAACAAAACGCTTACGGGCTTATCCTATCACATCGGCATGGATATCTGGCAGAAGAATGTGTATGTCAGCTGGCAATTTATTCAGTACGGTAGATGGACGTCACTCTACGACTATACCGCGCGTAAATCCCTGTACGGTTACAATATGAGCGTTGGCGGCTTCATCCCTATAAAAAAGTTGCCATTAGCCATTGACGTTGGCGGCAGTTTCGGTATGGGATTTGGCAATGACATAACTTTGGAAACCATCACCGGCGATGGTTTGGTTCCCGCTATATTTATGGGTGTTCATCTTGGCGTAGTTTTTACACATAATTATTAATAACCTTCAAAGGAGATTTTTTATGAAAACATTTATTAAAGACGTATGTATTGTGTTTGCAGCGGGTTTATTAATGACCGCCTGCACGAGTATTAAACCGCAGGTTGCAACGGTTGTTGCACCTAAAATTCCGGACGAAACGGTGATTTCGCCCGACTTAAAGACCTTTTTAGCCACACATCCGAAACTTGCTGTTGCGTTGCGTATTCCGGCAGCAACCAAATCCATCACGGAAGCGCAGCAGGAAGACAAAAATTCAGTGGACAAAAACTACGTTTACAGCGCTCTGGAAAAGGAGTTGATGAACGCCGGATTTACGGTCATCGACAGGGCTTCGGTAGAGAGTGTGCTCAGCAACAAGGATAATGTGATAGATTATGCGCAGGTTGCTCAGAAAACGCACGTAGATTTGTTTATCGAAATTCAGGACTTGCAATTGGATGCACCCTTTTATCAGTCGGAATATAAGATAAAGGGAACCGGACAGCGCTACCGTTCTGAAAGCAAGCCGTTTAATACGACGTATGCGGTGCTGAGTTTCAAACTGGTGATTGTGGAAAAAGGGTCGGTAGGTGGCTTGTTTACGCTCTACAAACAGACCTGTCTTAACGAAACGGATATTCAGGTACTGCTTAGAGACGGCTATCCGACCAGATACCGCTTCGGCTATGAACCCGAAAACATGTGGTATTCCAAATTAACGTGGGCATACGGTCTGGCAAACAGCAGAGAAGCTATCGCCACGCATTTCGCCGGTCTGGTAATCAACATCCTTAAAAACAGATAAAGACAATGAAACAGGTACTGAATTTATTAAAACGTATGAGCATCATTTGCATGCTTTTACCGGTTATTTCCAGTTGTGACAAGGAGAAAAATCAAATAGTCGGCTACTGGGTTTTTGAGAGGGCTAACCTGATTATTACTGTTAATGGAGAAACGCATAATGCCAGAGAGGAAGGAGCGGATCTTTCGAGTTTTGATATCGGTTTTCGCGGTTTGGTATTTATGTTTCGTGAAGACAACAACTTCTTTGGCGGTCAAAACGGACAGATAACGCCCGCAGGCACTTACACAGTTTCAGAGGACAAAATTATCATCAAAGACGGAATAACTACCATGATTATGGGATATTCTGTTTCGGGCGAAAAGCTCAATCTAATCTGGTCACGTGCCACGTTTGAGATTGCGATCGGCGCTTTGCCTCCCGAATGGTATGAGTTCGACGACGTGGAAATTATCATGACCTTTGTCAGAGCAGATTAAATAAGTTGTCGCGTTCTGAATACTTCCTGCCCGATACGGTAGCAATGCCGTATCGGGCAGATTGTTTTTTCGTTGTAATAATATTCAGGATTAAAACGTTATAAAGACAGACAGACTATTTGTTTTCACCAATGACGAAACGATAATGGACTTTTCTCTTTATAATAATTATAACCTTGCTTTGCGTGCCGAGTTTGGCTGTCGGGTTCAAAAAATCTCCATAAACGGGGGCTTTACGTGTCCCAACCGCGACGGCAGTAAAGGTACGGGCGGCTGTACCTATTGCAACAATCAGAGTTTTCATCCGGACTACTGCCAGCCGACCCTCACGCCTTTACAACAGGTAGAAAAAGGGATTTATTTTTTCAGGAAATATGCTTCGCAGAAATATTTAGTCTATTTTCAGTCCTATACAAATACGTATGCACCGCTGGAAGTGTTGGATGCGCTCTATCAGGATGCGCTGGCGCATCCTCATGTCGTAGGCATTGTAATCGGCACACGTCCCGATTGCGTAGATGACCGCCTGCTTGACTATTTTGCCGACCTTGCTCAAAAATATTATGTCATGATAGAATATGGAGTTGAATCCACCTGCGACGAGACGCTTCGTTTTATCAATCGAGGACACGATTACGCAACAGCTGTAACAGCCATTACCGCAACAGCGGAACGCGGCATCCGCACGTCTGCGCATCTGATACTGGGACTGCCCGGTGAAACCCGCGCAGCTATGCTTCATCATGCCGACTGTTTAAATCGCCTGCCGTTGACGGCGCTGAAGATACATCAGTTGCAGCTGATAAGAGGCACGTTTTTGGCGCAACAGGCGGCACAGTCGCCCGATATCATCCAAATGCCGACTTTGGAAGCGTATATTGATTTGGTCATCGACTTTCTGGAACGGCTTGACAGACGCATTGCCATTGAGCGTTTTGTGTCGCAGTCGCCCAAGTCATTGCTGATTGCGCCGGACTGGGGGATAAAAAACTATACGTTTACCGCCAAACTCGAACGGCGTATGCGTGAACGCCAAACCTTTCAGGGAGCGCAACTTTCTGAAAGAACTGACAATTGACAACTGACCGCTAATCAAATTTTTGTTACCTTTGTCGCCGCAATTTATCACCTTTAGGGAACTTCTAAAAAATGCTTTTTCTGCGTTACGCTCTTTCGGTAAAATGCTCATTTACGTTAGTAAACTCCGCTTTTACCTCAATGGCAAGCCTTGAAAAATCTAATTTTTAGAAGCCCCCTATATATAAAAACCACAGATTATGTTTGAAACGTTGAGCGAACGGATTGAAAAGTCGCTAAAAATGCTGAAAGGGCAGGGTAGAATTACCGAAATCAATGTCGCCGAAACACTTAAAGACGTTCGTAAGGCGCTGCTTGATGCCGATGTCAATTACAGGGTTGCCAAAACATTCACCGACGAGGTAAAGGAAAAGGCGCTGGGGATGAATGTTCTTACCGCCGTCAAACCCAACGAATTGATGGTAAAAGTCGTACACGATGAACTGACTGCCCTTATGGGTGGCGCACACGTTGATATTTCTCTAAATGGGTCGCCGGCTGTTATTCTGATGTCCGGTTTGCAGGGGTCTGGAAAAACTACCTTTTCGGGCAAATTAGCCAAGATGATACGCTCGAAATATGGCAAACATCCGCTTTTGGTAGCCTGCGATGTCTATCGTCCGGCGGCAATTGACCAGCTTCACGTGCTGGGAGAACAGATTGGTGTGCCTGTATTCAGTCGTGCCGATGAAAAAAATCCCGTAAAAATTGCGCGGGAAGCCATACAGTTTGCCAAACAAAACAATCATAATGTAGTTATTATTGACACTGCCGGTCGTCTGGCTGTTGACGAGCAGATGATGCAGGAGATTACGGCAATCAAGGAAGCCGTTCATCCGCAGGAAATTCTCTTTGTCGTGGATGCTATGACCGGACAGGATGCCGTAAATACGGCAAAGGAATTTAATTCGCGTCTTGATTTCACCGGCGTCGTGCTGACCAAACTCGACGGCGACACACGCGGCGGAGCAGCATTGTCTATTCGTTCGGTGGTGGACAAGCCGATAAAGTTTATCGGAACGGGTGAAAAACCGGAAGCCATAGATTTGTTTCATCCTGCACGTATGGCAGACAGAATTTTGGGAATGGGCGATATTGTTTCCTTTGTGGAACGCGCTCAGGAGGTTTACGACGAGAATACTTCCCGTCGCATATCCAAAAAGATTGCCAAAAAACAGATGGACTTTAATGATTTTATGGAGCAGATACAACAGCTCAAAAAGATGGGTAACCTCAAAGAGATAACTTCAATGATTCCCGGGTTCAACAAGATGACTAAAGATCAGGACGTTAATTTGGATGAGAATACATTTGTCGGCATGGAAGCCATTATTCAGTCGATGACACCGTATGAACGTACACATCCGCAATCGCTCAACGGAAGTCGCAAAAACCGCATTGCCGCAGGTTCGGGATGTTCTATTCAGGAAGTTAACCGTCTTCTGAAACGCTTTGAAGAAATGCAACGTATGATGCGCTCGGTGCAGAAACAGAGCAATCCGGCAAGGCGCTGAATTTGATAAGCCTCACGCCTTATGGCGTATTCTGTTCTTTGGAAACAGGGACTTGCCGTGCAAAATAACGGCAAAAGGGCTTTAATCCACATTGCTCACACAGCGGGGCACGCGCCTTGCAGACATAGCGCCCGTGCAAAATCAGCCAGTGATGCGCCGTAGCAATATGTTCTGTCGGGATATGGCGGACAAGTTCGTTTTCGGTTTGCAGAGGCGTTTTGGCGTTTGTGGTCAGCCCCAGACGTTCCGCAACACGAAAGACATGGGTGTCAACAGCCATTTTGGGCTGATGAAAAATTACCGAAGCTATCACATTTGCCGTTTTACGTCCAACGCCGGGCAAGGTTTGCAGCGCATCGGTATCATCTGGCACCTCGCCTGCAAAATCAGTCTGCAACTTCTGCGCCATCGCTACCAGATGCCGTGCCTTACTGTTAGGATAGGAAACCGAATGAATAATCTCAAACACCTTGTCCACACCGGCTTTGCTCATTGCTTCGGGTGTGGGGCAGGCTTTGAACAGAGGCGGCGTAATCATATTAACCCGCTTGTCGGTACACTGCGCCGAAAGAATGACCGCCACCAGCAACTCAAACGGATTACGGTAATGCAATTCACTTTCCGCTACCGGTTTGTTTTCTAAAAACCATTGAATAATATGGTCATAACGTTGTTTCTTTGTGAGCATCATCAGGGGCGGATAAGGGATAGGTACAGGGAGTTATCTCACCAATAGCCATGCACGGCTCAAATCTTCACGCGACGAACGGACGGTGTTCATAGCAGTTATGGCTTGACTGCGTGAATCGAATGTATTGAGCGAAATACGGTAGTTTTCGCCACCAAGAGGGGATAATATTTGCAGTGTATCGCCCGACTTCACTTTGAAATTCCGACAGAAGATTTCCGCTTCGGCTTGCGTTTTCAGGCTGGCGATAATCAGGTAAAAGTGGCGCGTATGCGTTTTCGTCACAGGCATTACGGGCGGCGTTTGTATCGTGTCCGGCGTAACGACAGCGACCGTATCGGTGTCCGTAAGCGTTTGGAGTGGGCGCTGATGATGAACCGGAGACAACGACGAGGTCGGCAGGAAGCCCGCCTGCTGTCTGTTGTGCGATTGCGGTGGCGTAAAGAACGACAACGCTATGACCAGCGCGAAGCCCGCTGCATAACGCAACACGCTTGTTTGCGAGGCAGGAAGCGAAATCACAAGGGTACGTTTGTTTTTCAAGTAGATTCCAGCCGGTGTGGTGTGTGCGGGCAAACGGTTGACGGAAAGAGGTTTTAATCCGATATTTTCCGGAAGAAACGG
Organism: Prevotellaceae bacterium; assembly: GCA_031270565.1. GTDB lineage: Bacteria > Bacteroidota > Bacteroidia > Bacteroidales > Paludibacteraceae > F0058. The sequence goes on along the minus strand of JAISXJ010000178.1, from coordinate 534 downwards.
GGCATCTGTCGGGATAAAGTCAATATGCTGTCCCACAATTTTGAGTGTGCCTATTTGCCCGATATGCAGCTCGCCGTGCCTGTGTAGTTGCCGCTTCATACGGGAAATATGTTCGGTGAGCATAATTTGCGCCGCGAGATATGAAATATTCTGCGACTGCATCAGCGCCTCAACAAGCAATCCGTCATCATGGAGAAGCGCCGGATTAAATCCAATTTCGCGATGTGGCGGCACAATGGTATCGTCCAGAATTTCCGCCGACACCATCCGAGTAACAAATCCCCCGACAGCGGGGACAATCACACACGTGTGGCGTTCAAGCAGTTGTTCTATGTGGTCAGCAATTAATTTCATACGGCAAAGGTAGCGTTTTTTTAGTTATTAGTTTGTAGAGTATAGTTATTAGTGAATAATGTCAATAGAAAAACAGAACACAGATGACACAGATTTAACAGATAAACGCAGATTTCTATCTGTGAAAATCGTGTCTAATCTGCGGTATCTGTGTTCAAAAATAATTTAGCCACAAATACA
>JAISXJ010000128.1 GCA_031270565.1 Prevotellaceae bacterium | reverse complement strand
GTTCTTTGCGTATTCCTTGCGTCTTTGTGGTAAAAATATTAAACCACAAAGAGCACAAGACTTGTCCCGCCAAAGCGGGAGATTTTTTCACAAAGGGCACAAGGGCATTAACCATTGATATTGACACTGATTGTTTTCTCCCCCTCGTTTGTAACGAGGGGTAAATGGTAACCTCGTTTGTAACGAGACAGGTCGTTAAAAAACGACCGACCAGTAACTCCTCGTCAGAGACGAGGAGCAGTGGAGGCAATAAAACAGAACGGCAACACCTCCGAAAATTCCGGAAACGTGCCGTTACAGCTGTATATGGCAAAGCAACGCAAAGAAACTTCGCGCTGATAACTGTCAAATGGAAAAAGTCTGAGAAATCGTTAATCCCTTGAATACAGGGAGTTAAGTGAAATCTGGGGGGGGGTATTTTGTAACAAGCTTACTTTTAGCCGATTGAACCGTCTAAACGGAAAAAATGGTGAATATGGAACCCCAGATGTAAGCATCGTTTTGTATTGATTTTAGATGTGAACAATAACGGGGCAAAGATAATACTTTTTTAGTGAATAGAAAATAACGAATAGTGAATAATATTTTTTTAGTGGTTAGAGTGTAGTTATTGGCTACGCCGAGGGTTGTTTCGTGTCATCTGTGTTCTATTTTTTATTTTTGAACACTGATAACACAGATTAGACACGATTTTCACAGATAGAAATCTGGCGTTTATCTGTTAAATCTGTGTCATCTGTGTTCTGTTTTTCCTTTGATATTTATGCCCTAACGGGCAAAAAACTACACTCTAAACTCTAAAAACTACACTCTGAAAACTGAAAATATGCCCTAACGGGCAAAAAACTACACTCTACACTCTAAAAACTAAAAACTAAAAAAAAAGGCGTATCTTTGCGCGCAGGTTTTGGTTCTTGTTATTCAATCGAAAAGCGGGATTAAAATGGGAATCAGGTGCAAATCCTGAACAGACGCGCTACTGTAAACTCTGCCGGAGTCTTTGAACAATACTCAATCCACTGTTCAGCAATGAATGGGAAGGACGTTCAAAGATGGAGTAAGTCAGAAGACCTGCCAAGATTAGAGATATTTGAAGGCTTTCGCGGATTAGAGCTTGAGGAAACCGATACAACCTTTGACGGTTTTGTTTACCTATTATTCCTGTCCTGCGAAAACTGTTTAATAATTTAGGCAATAAAATTTTATTACGCATACTTTAAATTTAAGATTATGGAAATAAACACAGCCTCAGCCGGTACGCTGGAATCGGGCGACATCCTCGTTGAGATTATACCCGCAAGACAAAAAGGTATAGAAATTATCCTTTCCAGCGCTGTTTCACATCAATTTGGGAAACAGATAAAACAGGTCATCTTCCAAACCCTTTCAGAGTTAAATGTTACAGACGCAACAGTTCACGCAACCGATAAAGGCGCATTAGACTGCACCATACGGGCGCGTGTTACGGCGGCGGTGTGTCGCGCAACAAAAACGGACGTCTGGAAATAATATTTGTCAATTAAACGATTATGCAACGATTAAGAAGAACAATGATGTTCATCCCCGGTAATAATCCGGGTATGATGCAGGACGCCCACGTTTATGCGCCCGACTCCATAATGTTAGACCTTGAGGATTCTGTTACACTGGAAGAAAAAGATGCTGCACGTCTGCTTGTTTATAATGCCCTGCAAAGTGTAGATTACGGAGAAATAGAAATGGTTGTGCGTATCAACCCGCTCGGTAGCCCATACGGACATAAAGACGTGCAGGCAGCTGTAAAAGCAGGTGCGCACGTCATAAGGATGCCGAAAACCGAAACCGCCGAAGAAGTTGTTGAGCTTGAAAAAGCCATCGAACAGATAGAAACGTCATTAGGATGCGTCGGACGTACCAAAATTATGGCAGCCATCGAAAGCGCACAGGGCGTGATGAATGCTTTCGCAATCGCTACCGCTTCAAAAAGAATGATGGGAATAGCCCTTGGCGCTGAAGACTATTGCGCCAACCTTAAAACGTCGCGTTCCAAAGAAGGCGCCGAATTGCTCTACGCCCGTCAAACCATTGTTGTAGCAGCACGGGCAGCCGGTATAGATGCGCTGGACACCGTATATAGCGACCTGAACGATATGGATTCTTTCAGAGCAGAATTACGACTGATAAAACAGTTAGGCTTTGACGGCAAGTCTATTATCAACCCCAGACAAATAGAAATTGTCAATGAGATTTTCGCGCCAACGCAAAAAGAGATAGAGAAAGCCTGCGCCATTCTTGCAGGCATCAAAGAAGCCCAAAAGCGAGGAAGCGGCGTTATTGCCGTAGATGGAAAAATGGTTGACAGACCGGTGGTAATGAGGGCGCAACGCTGTATTGACCTCGCCATAGCATCAGGTATAATCACAAAAGAAGACGTATATGAATAAGATAGCAAACAGAGTAAAGCAGATAGAAGCGATGGCTCAAAAGACAGGCTTCCCCGTATATTCCGAAGGAAAAAATCCATTGGTAAGGGGCAAAATCGCCACCCCGCGCAAGGAATTACAGCAAGCAAGTCCCAAGTTGGTTTCGCTCGAAGAAGCAATCCGTCAATCAGGTTTGAAAGACGGCATGACCATTTCGTTTCATCACCATTTCAGAAGCGGCGACAAGGTCATAAATATGGTAGTAGATAAACTGGCTGAGATGGGATTTAAGCATTTGCATTTAGCCGCATCCAGTCTTATCGACGTGCACGAACCGCTGATAGCGCACATTCGCAATGGGATTATATCCCGCATCTCTACTTCCGGTCTGCGCGGAGCGCTTGGCGCGGCTATTTCGCACGGGCTGATGGACGAGCCGGTTATATTCCGTTCTCACGGCGGACGGGCGGCGGCAATCGCCAACGGGGAGTTGCATATAGACGTCGCGTTTCTTGGCGCTCCCTCGTGCGATTCGCTTGGAAATGCCTGCGGATATGCGCAGGGCGAAAATGTAAAATCTATCTGTGGCTCATTGGGCTACGCAAAGGTTGACGCTCAGTATGCTGACAAAGTGGTGATAATTACCGATAGCCTCATGCCCTATCCGAACACGCCAAATTCAATCTCGGAACGCGATGTTGATTTTGTCGTGGAGGTTGATTCTATCGGTGACGCTGCCAAAATTTCATCCGGCGCTATCCGCGACAGTAAGAATCCCCGCGACCTTCTTCTGGCTCAAACCGCCGCGAAGGTGGTCATCAATGGTGGTTATTTCCAAAACGGCTTCTCAATACAGACCGGAACAGGCGGAGCGTCCCTTGCTGTGGTAAAGTTCATCCGTGAAAAAATGATTGAGAAAAATATAAAGGCAAGTTTTGCCCTCGGCGGAATTACGACACACATGGTCAAATTGCACGAAGAGGGTCTTATTGAGCGCCTGATAGACGTACAGTCCTTTGACAGGGGCGCTGCCGAATCGTTAATTAATAACCGGATGCACAAAGAAGTTTCTGCCAACGAGTATGCAAGCGCATTAGAAATCGGCTCTGCCGTACACTGGCTTGATATGGTTATTTTATCGGCATTGGAGGTTGATGTTAATTTCAATGCAAACGTGCTGGTCGGTAGCGACGGCGTGATACGGGGCGCTATCGGCGGACATCCGGATACGGCAGCCGACGCGGCGCTGTCTATCATCGTTTGCCCGTTGCTGCGAGGACGTATCCCCTGCGTAGTGGACGAAGTTACAACGCTGATAACGCCGGGAACAAGCGTTGACGTGATTGTTACCGATTACGGCGTTGCGGTTAATCCCAACCGTCCCGAAATTGCCGAACGCCTGAAAGTAGCGCATGTCAACGTGGTGCAGATACACGATTTGAAGGAAAAAGCCCGGAAAATCATCGGCGACGCCGACCCGTTGCCGTTTGGCGAGAGAACAGTCGGTATCGTGATGAGCAGAGATGGCTCAGTGATGGATATTGTTCGGAATATTAAAGATAAATAACCGTCAAAAATGGAGGTATCCTTGCAGGAACTGCTCGAAAGCCGGGACAACAGGCAGGCGAAACAACGCGCGTTGATAAAAAAATATCACCAACCGCTCATCAGCCTTACTGTTGTTATGCCCGGAACGGTGAAAAGAAATGCGCATACGCTTTTCCTTTCACGGCAGGCTGTCGATGCAATACGGCAAAAGTTAGAAGCCGGTATCGTTACCTTTGACGAATATGACTTGAAAACAGGATACGAAGCCCTGTTTGTTGTCCGTACGGATGCACTCGAAACGAAAAGAATGACTTGCCGGATTGAAGACGAACATCCCTTGGGACGTTTGTTTGATATTGACGTCATTACGGAAGACGGACTTCCTCTCTCTCGTGAAGATGCCGGATACAACCCGCGCAAATGCCTGCTCTGCAATCAGGATGCACGTGTCTGTATGCGCAACCGGACACACACGTCAGCCGACATACAGAATAAGGTCAAAGAAATGATAGAAAAAATGTATGATTATCAATGTTTGAAAATGTTGAAATAAGAGAACTGCCTCTGTCCGGCAAAGTAGTACGAAAAACAGTAGAACACTTTCTGCTGGGAAACGGGTTGATGCTGGAAGATTTGGATTATTATGCAGGCATTTTCAGTGGAAATGAAATGCTTGCCGGCGGTGGTTTTTCTGAAAATGTCATAAAGTGTGTGGCTGTGGCGCCCGTTGCGAGGGAATATAATCTGACAAACAAACTTGTATCACACCTCCGTTCAATCGGGCAAAAACGGGGATACGATAATATTTTCGTATTCACCAAGCCCGAAAACGAAGCCATTTTCAAAAGTCTGGCATTTAATGTTGTCGGCAAAGCGTCGAAAGCCATTCTCTTGGAAAGCAATCCTTATGGTATTTCGGACTATTGCAACACCCTTTCTCAAAGCAGGCGAAATGGCGTTAACGGCTGTATTGTAATGAACTGCAATCCGATGACACTGGGTCATCGCTATCTTGTGGAACAAGCTGCAAAAAGTGTTGATGCCTTACATATTTTTGTGGTAGAAGAAGACAGGTCGGAATTTTCGTATCGCGACCGACTGCAAATGGTAAAAGATGGTGTTGCCGATTTACAAAATGTCGTGATTCACGAAGGAGGAAAATATGTCATCTCGTCCGCTACTTTTCCAAGTTATTTTATCAAAGAAGTTAACGATTTATGTAAAACGCAAATCGAACTTGATTTGGATATTTTCACCTCTCATATTGTTCCGGCGCTTGGTATAAGCATCCGTTTTGCGGGAACGGAAAAGCACGATAAGTTGACCTGTGAGTATAACAGGATGATGGAATCTATCTTACCCGCCACAGGAATTGAATTTCAGGAGATAAAGCGTCTTCAGTACGAAGGAAAAGATATCAGCGCTACATCGGTGAGAGCGTTTATAAAAACGTTTCAACTGCAAAAAGCGTTGGCATTGACGCCGCAGACAACGAAACCTTTTGTTGTCTCTTTTTGTGCAAAAAAGTTGGCTTTGGCTGCCGCTAATGCGCTGTACGAGGAATTGAACACGACACCAAAGCCCGGTCTGGTGGACAAAGAGGATAATGGCGCTCATAATGATATGACTTACGATTTGATGCGTAGAAGTATTGATGCCATACATCCCTGTTTTGAGCAATTGGTAAAAATGGGAATGGAATATGCCGGCAAGCCGTTCAAGGATGTTTTTCTTGAGACACGAACAATCGGTATTAACGCCGAAAAGGCTATGCTTGCCGCAACAGGAGGGGTAAATACACATCGGGGAACTATCTTTTCTATGGGACTGTGTATTGTCGCCGTTTCCATGCTTCTGGCGCGTGGCGAGGCATTAACCCCAGAAAAAATCTCTGAAACGATTTCGGCTATTGCCATTCATTTTGAAAGACAAACCGACAGCAATGGCGGAAAAGTATATCAAAAATACAACATTAAAGGCGCTTTGGATAATGCTCGCGACGGATACCGCGACATGTTTACAACCGTATTGCCGGCTTACACGAAAATGATTGAAAACGGCGAGAATAGAAATACTGCCAATATCAGGATATTATTGCTCATCATATCCGTATTGGACGACAGCAATGTCTTCCATCGAAAAGGCGCTGAAGTGGCTTTGACGGTTAAGACTTGTGCCGCTGAATTGTACAAAAGCTACAATGTAGAAAAAGTCCGTGAACTCAATACATATTTCATTCAAAATAATATCAGCCCGGGCGGAAGCGCTGATATGCTTGCTATGATTATTTTCTTAGAAGATATATTAACTGAATAATAACACTGAAAAATTAGTAGAGATGATTGAATTAGTCAAAAATGGTGTCTATTTGCTGAATGGCAAAGACATCGTAACTACAAGGGAGGGGCTGCCTGATGCCGGTGAAGCTCGTGAAAAAACAATTACTTATTCCGTACTGCGTGCACACGACAAGTCGTCGGACAAAACGAAGATGCAAATAAGTTTTGATGCCCTGATGTCTCACGACATCACGTATGTTGGCATCATACAGACGGCTCGTGCCAGTGGTCTGAAAGAGTTTCCGATTCCTTATGCGATGACGAACTGCCACAACTCCCTGTGCGCCGTAGGAGGAACAATTAATGAAGATGACCATGTTTTTGGTCTCTCCGCAGCAAAAAAGTATGGAGGAATTTACATTCCCGCAAATCAGGCTGTAATTCACCAGTACGCACGCGAAGCCATTGTGAAATGTGGCAAGATGGTTTTAGGCTCAGACAGCCATACCCGTTACGGTTCTCTCGGATGTATGGGCGTGGGCGAAGGCGGTGGCGAGTTGGTAAAACAATTGCTCTCCAACACATGGGATGTAAATGCTCCGGAAGTTATTTTAGTTTGGCTTGAGGGCGAAGTAAAAAAAGGAGTTGGACCTCACGACATTGCCATGTCAATGGTAAAGGCGGTTTTTGACAATGGTTTTGTCAAAAATAAAGTACTTGAGTTTGCCGGTCCGGGCGTAAAACATTTGCCCATTGATTTCCGCAACGGCATAGATATTATGACTACCGAAACCACCTGTCTGAGTTCAATCTGGATTACCGACGACGTCGTTAAAGAACATTACGACACGCATCTGCGGTCTGGCGATTATAAGGAATTGAAGCCCGGAGATGTGGCATATTACGATGGTATGATACGTATTGACCTTTCGACGGAAGAGGCGATGATAGCCTTGCCCTTCCATCCGTCCAACGCATTTACCATCAAAGAACTGAATGAAAACCCGATAGATATTCTCAGAAAAATAGAAAAAGAGGGTAAAGAACTTTTTGGCGAGCAGATAGATTTTAATCTCACAAGCAAGGTTGTCAACGGGAAAATTGTGGCAGACCAGGGTATCATTGCCGGTTGCGCCGGAGGTACGTATGACAATCTGTGCGCGGCAGGAGCAATTCTCAACGGCGGCTCAATTGGTAACAACTATTTCACGATGTCGGCATATCCGCAGAGCACGCCGGTTTATATGGCGATAACACGCAACGGAATAGCCGAGAAATTACTGGAGGCAGGAGTAGTTATTAAACCTGCATTCTGTGGACCTTGTTTCGGCGCAGGTGATGTTCCTTCAAACAACGGCTTGAGTATTCGGCACACGACCCGCAATTTCCCAAACAGGGAAGGCTCTAAACCGAATCAGAGACAAATATCGTCGGTGGCGTTGATGGATGCCCGCTCAATTGCCGCTACTGCGGCTAACGGCGGAGCGCTGACGCCCGCTACGGATATAGTCTATGATGATAAACACGACAAATATATATTCGACAGTAAGATATACGAAAAACGTGTATATCAAGGATTCGGAAAGGCTAATCCGCAGGAAGAACTGAAACTGGGTCCCAATATCACCGACTGGCCAAAAATGTACGCAATGGAAGATAACATGCTGTTGGAGCTTGCGGCAGTCATCAGGGATGCGGTAACAACTACTGATGAGTTGATACCGTCGGGCGAAACTTCAAGTTATCGTTCCAACCCGTTGAGACTGGCAGAATTTACGCTTTCCAGACGTGTGCCGGAATATGTAGAACTGAGCAAACGCATCAAAGCGCAGGATGGGGAACGCAGGACGGAAAATGCCACACAAAACATATTGGATGCGTTGGCTAAGGTCGGCAATGCAAAAGAACTGGTACGGAACACCTCTTTCGGTTCGTGCGTGTTTGCCAATAAGCCGGGCGACGGGTCGGCTCGCGAGCAGGCGGCTTCTTGCCAGAAAGTATTGGGCGGCGACGCCAATATCTGTTACGAATACGCCACCAAACGTTACCGCAGCAACTGTATAAACTGGGGCATCGTTCCGTTTACCATTGCGCCGGAAACAACCTTCAACTGTCAAGCTGGAGATTACGTGTTTGTTCCCGGCATTAAACAGGCAATTGAAAACGGCATCGAAGAGATTCAGGCAAAGATAATCAGTGGGAATAACGTAAGCGACATCACCCTGTTTGTCAAAAACCTGACAGCGGAAGAACGGAGTATCCTTTCAAACGGATGTCTAATGAATTATTATGCAGCAAAAAATAAAAAACAACTAAAAGAAGTATTATGAAAAAAATTCAAATGACCACGCCATTAGTGGAAATGGATGGCGATGAGATGACCAGAATTATTTGGCAGGTATTAAAAGATGAACTTATTCTGCCCTATGTAGAACTTAAGTCGGAGTATTATGACCTCGGACTTGAAAAAAGAGATGAGACAAACGACCAAATCACTGTTGATGCGGCAAAGGCAACTCAAAAGTACGGTGTAGCCGTAAAGTGTGCCACTATTACGCCCAACGACCAGCGAATGACGGAGTACAAACTCAAAGAGATGTGGAAAAGCCCCAACGGCACGATTCGTTCTATTCTTGATGGCACTGTTTTTCGTGCTCCCATCACGATAGAGAGTATTAAGCCTGCCGTAAAAAGTTGGAAAAAGCCGATTACCATCGCACGTCACGCCTACGGAGACGTTTATAAGGGCGTAGAAATCAAAACCGATGAGCCGGGAGTGGCATCTCTGGTCTTTGTCGGGAATAGTGGAAAGAAAACGGAGGTGGAGATACAGAAGTTTGCCGGAATCGGCGTGATTCAGGGTACGCATAACACCGAAAAATCAATCCGTTCGTTTGCGCACTCGTGCTTTAAATTTGCGTTGAGTACTAAGCAGGACTTGTGGTTTTCAACGAAAGACACTATTTCTAAGAAATATGACGGCTTTTTTAAAGCCATCTTTGAAGAAGTGTATCAGGATTACAGGGAAGAGTTTGCAAAAGCAGGTTTGGAATATTTTTACACGTTGATTGACGATGCTGTTGCGCGTGTCGTTCGTTCTGAGGGCGGCTATATCTGGGCTTGCAAAAACTACGATGGCGACGTGATGAGCGATATGGTGTCCACCGCATTTGGCTCGTTAGCTATGATGACCAGTGTGCTGGTAAGCCCGGACGGCAAGTATGAATATGAAGCCGCTCATGGAACTGTAACCCGCCACTATTATAAATATCTGAAAGGTGAAGAAACATCTACCAACCCTGTGGCAACGCTATTTGCATGGTCTGGCGCGTTTCGTAAGCGTGGTGAATTAGACGCGCTGCCGGAATTGACAAGATATGCCGATTGTCTGGAAAAAGCCTGTTATGAAACGCTTAATGATGGTATCGTAACCAAAGACCTTGTAAATTTGATGGAGGGAATAACGCCCAAAGCGGTCAATACGACGGAGTTTATTAAAGAGATAAAAGTACGGTTAGACAAACTTTTAGTCCTTTAAGTCTCTTAAAAGCGGTAATAACTCCTCGTTTGCTCTCTAATGCAAGCGAGGAGTTTTTTGTTGCTTTTTCCTTTTTTTCAGATTTCGGTTGTTAGAGTGTAGTTTTTAGAGTGTAGTTTTCAGTTTTTCCTTAACGTCCTTAATGTCCTTAAAGACCTTAACGTTCTCTCAGGAGAGTAATTTAGCCACGAAACAACGTTCGGCGCAGCCAATACACGAATCTGCCTTGCAGGCAGTCTGGGAAGCCGTTTTTTGCCCGTTAGGGCAACATCTTCATAACCGCAGGTCAGCGACCTGCGGAAAACGACGCCCTCCTATCCACTGCCTGACAAGGCAGGACTTTTTATCACTTGTCGCACCTTTCAG
>JAISXJ010000060.1 GCA_031270565.1 Prevotellaceae bacterium | reverse complement strand
CAATGACGGCGGTAGCAGCTGGGTTGCCGGTACTCAAAGCAGCGGATGGACAAATAGTGCCACTAACTACTCTACCGGCCTTAAAATCGGCGATGCGCTCGTTTTGCCCGCTGCCGGCCACCGGGGCTACAGCGATGGTACGTTGGGCAACCGTGGCGGCAGCGGCTACTACTGGAGCTCTACTGCTAATACAAGTAACGGTCGCAACCTGAGCTTCAGCAGCGGTGGAGAGGGCATGTACGGCAACTACGGTCGGTCTTACGGCTTCTGTGTGCGTTGCCTTTCTGAATAAACGCGACCGCCAAAACAAACAAAAGCCCTCAGTAGTGGGGGCTTTTATGTTTTTAGTGACATAGAGTTTAGTTTTCAGTTTTCAGGGAACATTATTCGTTATTCACTAAAAACTACACTCTACTAACTACAAACTAAATAACTACACTCTACTAACTAAAAACCAAAAAAAGGCGTATCTTTGCAACGGTATTTTGCATACCTCGTTCGGAAATTCATACGGAAAATATACTGTTCCAATACACTGTCTATGGAGGCGCTGGCTCGTTTTTTTGCACGTTTTGTGTCGCTGTTTGTTTTTTTACTTCTGGAAACCGTTGCGATGATAATGATTATTCGCGGTGGTCAATTCCAGAAAGCGGCGTTTATGTCCGGTAATGTAGTTGTCGGGACAAGGGTTTACAGCATGGTCAGTTCTCTGACCGATTATGTTTCGCTGAAATATACCAATACCGCACTGGCACAGGAAAACGCCAATCTGCAACAGCAGCTTGTTACGCTTCAATCTCAACTTGATAAAATTCATGCCGATTCCCTGCAACAACCGATTGACACTCCCCTTCTGGTGATTCCGGCAAAGGTGATCTATTCGACCACCAACCAGTTACACAATATCATAATAATAGACAAGGGTTCCGCACATGGCATTTCGTCCGGCATGGGAGTGATTGATTGTCATGGTGTTGTCGGCGTTGTTCGGAGTGTTTCCGAGAATTGTGCCGCCATTATTTCGGCATTGAGCATCAAGTTGCAGATAAGCGGTAAGTTTAAAGGCAACAACTATCTCTGCTCCGTCTCGTGGGACGGTTGTTCTCCGAGAACGGGCGTGGTTTTGGGCATTCCTCTTCACGTTATTCCTGCAGTTGGAGATACCATTCTTACAAGCGGACATTCGGCAATTTTTCCTGAAAATATTCCGATAGGTATTGTTAAAAGCATCACTGAAAATAGCGCTACCGCGTGGTGCGACCTTTCGGTAAGGTATTCCGCCGAATTTGCATCACTCACCTTTGTCAATGTGATTGCCTACAAAAACCAGCAGGAACTGTTATCACTTCAAAAATCTATGGAAGAATGAAAAACTATCTGTCGATTGTTTGGGATTTTTTGCTGTTGGGCGCTCTTCAAGTGCTGTTTTTTAATCAGGTACACCTGTTTGGTGCGGGAAGTGTGTTTATTTATGTGTTGTTTGTCCTCAGGCTGCCATTGCAGATAAGTTCAACAGGCGTTATGCTGCTGAGCGCAATGATGGGCGTGTTCATAGATGTTTTTTCGCAAAGTTTTGGGTTGCATACGGCAGCTATTGTTTTGATTGCGTATCTGCGTCCGAGTATTTTAAGGATGTTTTTCTCTCCCGAAGAACGTGAAAAATATGCTCCGACATACGGATTAGTTGGCGCAAACTTCTTCAAGTATGCCGTTCTGATGATTCTTATTCATCATATTACTCTGTTTATGCTGGAAGCCTTTTCGTTTAAATACATGGTTTCCGTATTGATAAAAACTTTGACAAGCAGTCTGTTGACGTTTTTATTTGTGTTTGTTCTGGAAATTATAAAACGAAAGAATATACGTCAATGGTAGATTATTATGCCCGCCGTGTCTGGGCTGTACGTGCGCTTGTGCTGGTAGTTACCGTCATATTTATTGTACAGCTTTTTAATCTTCAAATTCTTAACGACTACAAGGAGGCGGCCAATAGTAACGCCTTTTTTCGCCATACCATTTACGCGCCGCGCGGACTGATATACGACAGAAACGGTAAACTGCTCGTCTTCAATCAGCCGATTTATGATGTGGAGATAGTTATGAAGGATTTGGACGACCAGCAGCGTGACGGGCATCCCATAGATACGCTTATGCTCTGCAATGCACTCAATATTTCCTATCGAAACTTTTTGGGGCGTATTTCCGACATAAAGAATAAGCGTAAAAATCCGGGTTATTCGCCCCTCATTCCTCAACGCCTGTTGACGCAACTCTCTCCCGCTGACGCTGCCAAAGTACAGGAACTCAGCTATCTTTTTTCCGGTATTATTATTCAAAACCGTACAATGCGCGAGTATAACTATCCCAATGCTGCGCACGCGCTTGGCTCTATCGGCGAGGTTTCACGCGATAAACTTTTGAACGATCCGTCCTATCGAATGGGCGACTATATCGGTGTGAGCGGGGTGGAATATCAGTACGAGGAGGCATTGCGGGGCGTCAACGGACAGGAAATACTCCTGCGCGATGCTCGCGGAAAGATTCAGGGAAGGTACGAAGACGGCAAATATGATGTCAGTCCCGAGGCGGGGAAAAATCTTACGCTCTCAATAGACGTCAACCTGCAAGCCTACGGCGAATGGCTGATGCAGAATAAAGTTGGCAGTATCGTGTGTATCGAACCGTCCACAGGGGAGATTCTGGCACTGGTGTCAAGTCCCACATACGCTCCGTCGATTTTAGTGGGACGGCAACGCACCGAAAATTATACCAAACTGCTCAAAGACCCGTGTAAACCGCTGCTCGACCGTCCGCTGATGGCGCATTATCCCCCCGGCTCAACGTTTAAAACGGTGAATGCTCTGGTCTTTCAACAGGAGGACATCATCACCGAACATACGTATTATCCCTGTGCGTATGGCTATACATCAGGGAGTTTCCACCTGAGATGCCACGGACACGCCTCGCCGGTTGATTTGCCTAATTCCATCTCCAATTCCTGCAACGCCTATTACTGTTATGCGCTACGGGCAATGCTTGACAGTAAGAAATACAGTTCCATTCATGAGGCGTTTGACGCATGGAAGCACGCCATTATTTCGTTTGGCTTCGGATATAGACTGGGTGTGGATTTTCCGAACGAGAGTCGCGGTTTTATTCCGAATACCGCCGTTTACGACCGCAGACATGGCAAAAAACAGTGGCGTTCTCTCAACATTGTATCCATTTCGATAGGGCAGGGCGAGATTACCACCACTCCCATACAGCTTGCCAATCTGGCGGCAACCATTGCCAATCGGGGCTACTGGATTCGTCCGCACGTTCTCAAACAGATGGAGGGCGTAGCTCCGGACACCGCCTACACCAACAGACGCTATACCTCCGTGGATTCGGGCTATTTTTGGCCGGTGATACAGGGTATGGAATGGGCTGTGAATGGCGGAGGAACGGGCAGTACTGCTCGCGGCGCACGTCTGGATGACATTATTATATGTGGTAAGACCGGCACAGCCGAAAATCCTCACGGCAACGATCATTCCATTTTTATGGCGTTTGCTCCCAAAGACAATCCGCAGATTGCTATCAGTGTTGTTGTGGAGAATGCCGGTTTTGGCGCGGCGTGGGCTGCGCCAATAGCCAGCCTGATGGTTGAGAAATATCTTAAAGATAACATCGCCCCTCACCGTCAATGGCTTGAAGACCGCATTGTTAAGGCTAATCTTCTTCCGGTAAAAGTTTATTAATCCTTTTAGAATAAAAAAACAGCCGACCAATGACAGCAAATTCAAACGTATTTAAACTTGTGGACAAAACGACGGTAATTCTTTACCTGATGCTTGTCATGATGGGATGGATGAGTATTTATGTAGCCGGCTACAACCCTGAACAGGGGAGCATTTTCGACCTTTCCTGTCGATCCGGTATGCAATTTGTCTGGATAATGATAAGCGTATCGGTGGCAGTCGTCATTTTGCTAATTGACAGTCAATATTATAATATACTTGCCTATTTTATCTATGCAGTGGTTATTCTGTTATTGGTGATAACAATTTTCGCTGCGCCTGAGATAAAAGGCTCACGTTCGTGGCTGGTGATTGGTTCGTTTTCCATACAGCCGGCGGAATTTGCAAAATTCGCCACAGCTCTGGCAGTGGCGCGTATGATGAATTCTTACGGATTTGAACTGAACACTGCTCGCGGCTGGATGAAGGTGCTGGCGCTGATTCTTTTGCCAATGATTTGCATCGTGATGCAGAAAGAGGTCGGGTCTGCGCTGGTGTTTGTCGCTTTTATGATAGTGCTTTACCGTGAGGGGTTTCCTGCGATTGTTCCGGTGCTCTCATTGATGACGGTGATACTCTTTATTTTGGTTATCGGTTTGGGGGAGACGCTGTTTTTGGGTGTGGCGGGCGCTTCTGTGGGAATTTTTATGTCGCTTCTGATAATTTTGGTGGTTGTGATTGTGCTGGTTAAATTTTACGCGGGAAATAAACAGGCTGCCCAGATACTTTGGGCGGGCAATCTTATACTCTTTGCCGGTGGCTTGCTGGTACATTTCATAAGGCAGCCTATTAATTTTTGCCATTTCTTGCTTGTCCAAATTGGACTTTCTGCCATCTTTCTAATAGTTGTTATGATACAAAAATGGCAATGGAAATACCTGATGATAGTTCTTTTTGCTATCGGATTCACCGGTTACGCTCTGTCGTCAAAATATTTGTTTGAAGATGTTCTGGAAAAGCATCAGCGGACACGTATCAAAGTGATGCTTGGTATGGTGGATGACCCTGTCAACGTTGGCTACAATGTCAATCAGTCGCGCATTGCTATTGGGTCGGGCGGGTTCACGGGCAAGGGCTTTCTGAACGGTACGCAGACAAAACTTAAATTTGTCCCGGAACAGGATACCGATTTTATTTTTTGCACCATTGGGGAGGAGTGGGGATTTCTCGGCAGTGTGGCGCTGATACTTGTTTATATGTTTTTCATTCTGCGACTGATTTCTCTTGCCGAGAAACAGATTACGCTATTCGCACGTGTTTACGGTTACGGAGTAGCCGCTTTTCTGCTGTTGCACGTATCCATAAACATTGGCATGACGCTCGGACTGATGCCGGTGATTGGGATTCCGCTGCCTTTCTTCAGTTATGGCGGTTCGTCACTACTCTCATTCACGATTTTACTGTTCATTTTTCTTCGCCTTGATGCCGCACGAAAAAGATAAGCTTGAACAAACGCTTTTTTACGTCTCGGAATACGGTTTTTCTCGAAAGAAACGCAAAAATATTTTTCATTGTTCATTGTTTATAAAAAAAAGGCGTATCTTTGCCCCCGTTCTTAGACACATCTAAAATCAATACAAAATGATGCTTACATCTGGGATTCTATATTTACCCTTTTTTTCAGTTTAGACGGTTTAACCGGCTAAAAGTAAGCTCGTTACAAAAGCCCCCCCCCGCATTCAGCTTAACTCCGTGTATTCAAGGGCGTATCATTTATTAAAAACTTTTTTGTTACTGGTTATCAGCGCGAAGTTTTTTTGCGTTTTTTCGCCATATACATATACAATTATTGCGGCACATTTCCGGAATTTTCGGAGGTGTTGCCGTTCTATTTCCTGACTTCGTCGCTTTTCATTAAATTCGGCGAGTCTATTTTGTAAAGCATTTATAATCAGGCATTATGATTTTTTGGGACACCATTTTGGGTGTCCCAGTCGT
>JAISXJ010000056.1 GCA_031270565.1 Prevotellaceae bacterium | reverse complement strand
CGACATAATAGACTCCCACAAAGACCGTGCGATGGGCTATAGCATACGGTGTGTGAAAAGTAACTGAATTGTGATTTTTAGCTCAAACAAACAAAAAGCCTCCGGAGATGGGGGCTTTTTTGTTTTAATAGAACCAAGAGTCGGGGAAAAAGGCGAGGAGGCTTTTGGAAGGCTACGGATTCGCCTGTCTGCCGTATCCTCGCAGGATACCCCGATGCGAATTGCGGATGAACAGCACTACCTCATCACGTTCCGGCGAGGCGGGACATTCGGCTTCTACCCGTTCCAGAGCATCGGAAATGTTCACACCCGACTGGAAAATCAATCGGTACATATCCTGAATATTACATATCTGCGCATTTGAGAAATCTCTGCGCCTAAGCCCGATGGAGTTTATACCCGCGTACGAAATCGGATCTCTGGCGGCAGTAATGTAGGGCGGAATATCCTTATTGATACGCGACCCACCCTGTATCATCACGTGCTTGCCGATGCGCGAGAATTGATGAATAAGCGTTCCGCCTCCAAAAACAGCATAATCCCCTATCATCACCTCGCCCGCCAGTTGCGTGGAATTGGACATGATGATATGATTACCCAGCACACAGTCGTGTGCAATATGACAGTATGCCATTATCAGGCAGTTGTCGCCGATAATGGTTTTCCCTCGAGACGCCGTGCCGCGATGCACCGTAACAAATTCGCGAATGGTGGTGTTATTGCCAATATGGACGTATGTCTCTTCGCCCTGAAATTTTAAATCCTGTGGAATAGCGCCCAACACAGCGCCCGGAAAGATATTACAGTTACTGCCGATGACAGTATTTTCCATAATGGTTACATTTGAACCGATGTGCGTCCCCGCTCCAATAACAACATTTTTGTCAATGGTAACGAAAGGATCTATAACGACATTCTGCGCAATCTTTGCAGCAGGATGAACATAAGCAAGTGGTTGTTTCATTGTTTAAAAAAATAATAAATAAAGAATTAGATAAACAGATTTTGATAGTGCAAATTAATTTCGTTTAATAATTTGTGCTGTCATTTCTGCTTCAGAGGCAATCTTTCCATTCACGAAAGCATAGCCTTTAATCATTGCAATACCGCGCCGTATGGGTGTCAGCAAGGTAGCGCGCATTACCATTGTGTCGCCCGGCACCACCTTGTGCCGAAAGCGTACGCCGTCAATTTTCAACAGGTAGGTGGAATAGTCGCTTGGGTCTTCCAGTTGACTAAGCACCAACAACCCGACGGTTTGCGCAATGGCTTCCACCTGCAACACCCCCGGCATCACAGGCTCGTTAGGGAAATGTCCAAGAAATTGCATCTCGTTGTAGGTGATGTTTTTGATGGCGCAAACGTAATTGTCGCCAATCTCCATCACTTTGTCCACCAACAGGAATGGATACCTGTGTGGCAAGAGTTCCTTTATGCGATTGATGTCTAATACCGGTTTTGCATCGCTGCTGTAGAATGGCGCACAGACCTCCTGCAGCTTGATTTCCTTGCGGAGCTGTCGGGCAAAGGCAGTATTGAGTGCGTGTCCGGGGAATGTGGCAATGACATGTCCCTTTATCGGACGCCCAATCAGAGCCAAATCGCCAATCACGTCCAGTAATTTGTGGCGTGCGGGTTCGTTGTTGAACAGCAGGTCGGTATTAATGTATCCCAACGAGGTGTTTTCGGGACAGGGTTGATTCATCAGTTCCGCAATGTGCTGTAGAGAACTCTGTGGCAACTGCCTGTCGTAGATGACAACGGCATTTGTCAGGTCGCCGCCCTTGATGAGATTTTGTTTGAGAAGTTCTTCAATCTCCCGAACAAAAACAAATGTCCGACAGGGCGCAATCTGTTCTGTAAAATCTTCGGAAGAACGAAACATGGCAAACTGATTGCTCAACACAGGCGAATCGTATCCGATAAGCGTCTGTACGGTAAAATCACTGTCGGGCAGCAGGGTGATTGTGGACTGTGTGCCTTCAAGTTGAAACTCTATTTTGCGCGTTACAACGAAATAGTCCTTCTCAAACTCCTGCTCTTCGATGCCTACTTCCGCCACTTTCAGCGCGTAATATTTGGCGCTACCGTCCAGAATTGGAAATTCGGGGGCGTCGGTTTCGATGATGCAATTGTCAATACCCATACCGTAGAGAGCCGCCAGAGCATGCTCCACCGTGCTGACCTGAGCGTCTCCCTTCTGTAAAACTGTGCCGCGTGTGGCGCCGGTTACATATTCCGCCAGAGCGGGAATAACCGGTTCGTTGGGTAAATCGGTGCGTTTGATAATAATTCCCGTACCGACGGGAGCAGGATGAAATGTAATGTTAATATCCAATCCTGTATGTAGCCCTCTTCCTGAAAGAGAAAAAGGTTTTTTTAGCGTTTGTTGTTTAGACATGTTTTTTGTAGAATAACGGAATAATGTTCAATAAATTTCGCTTGCTGCTTACGTTTATTTTTGTTCATTTGAATTACCGGATGCGTTTTGTTTTTTCTCCAAAGCCTCAACGCGGTTATATAATTCAGGCAGACGTTTAAAGATAACATTTGCTCTATAAAACAGGTTATAGGGCATTGCCGGTGTGCCTTGCCATGCTTTGTTCGGCTCCTTGATACTGCTTGGAACACCTGCCTGCGCACCGAATCTTGACCCTTCGGCAACGGTGATATGTCCCGAAAAACCGACCTGTCCGCCAATTTCGCATTGCCTGCCGATTTTTGTAGAACCGGCAACGCCACTTTGAGCAGCGATAACAGTATTTTCGCCAATCTCTGCATTGTGTGCTATCTGCACAAGATTATCAATCTTGACACCTCTGTTAACAACGGTAGCGCCAATGGCTGCGCGGTCAACGGTAGTGTTGGCGCCAATTTCCACGTCGTCGCACAGTTCAACGATACCGATTTGCGGAATTTTTCGATAATGCCCATCGCTGCTCGGAGCAAAGCCAAAGCCATCAGCGCCAATCACTGCTCCTGCATGAATAATACACCGATGCCCAATCCTGCAACGGTCATAAACGGTTACATGGGCATAAAGACAGACATCTTCGCCTATGGTAACATCATCCCCGATAACGGTATGCGAATAGATTTGTGCGCGATTGCCGATAACGGTGTTTGCGCCAATCACCGCAAATGCTCCCACATAACAATCCTCCCCAAGCGTGGCGGTTGGGTCAATGGATGCCTGAGCAGAGATGCCTCGCTTGCGTGGCATCGCCTCATCTACCAGCGTCAGCAGTTTTGCCAGCGCTTCATAGGCGTTATCCACCCGTATCAGGGTGGCGGCAACGGGCTGTTCCGGGACAAACGTTTTATCCACCAGAACCACATCGGCTTTGGTGGTGTAGATATACGGTGTATATTTGGGATTTGAAAGAAAGGTGAGCGTTCCGGCGCGTCCATCATCTATTTTCGACAGATCGCCCACGATAATATCTTTGTTGCCTATTATCTCTCCGGAAAGAAAGTCGGCAATTTGTTGTGCGGAAAAAGTCATATTATTATTAACTGGTTACTTTATGTAAAAATAGATGATTGATTAAATATAAATAATGTTGCATTAGTGTTCTATTTTAATAAACAATAACAGAGATAACGCTTTTCAACGTGGTGTGTCAAGGGTTCGGGATTCAGCATATCAGACACCTGCAAAATATCCCGCACTTCGCCATTATTATAAAGTATCATTATCTTATCGTCCTGCAGATTATATGTATCGGAAGATGCGGTCTGTTCGGCGAAGAAATACCCTGCTTCATACGGTGAAATGCTGAAATACTGTTGATAATCATTGCTCAGTTTTTCCTTTTCTGCTGCTGTAAGCGGCTGGTCTATCTGTCGCGATTTGAAAAGCTGCCTGTTGATAAAGCGGCGACTTAATGTGCTTAATACGCTGTCGGTATGGTTGCTCCATACCTTGATAGCGGCAAGAATATCGGCATCATCAAGTTGTATGAACTGTTCGACAGCTTCGTTATCGGTATGAAAACGGTTGCTGTCGATGGTTTGAGCAAGAAAATAGTGTAATACCGGCGTTGCAAACAGCGGTATTTCCTGCCGTACAAGTTCTTTGGCTCTTTTCAGAATGTGCAACAGCATCACTTCGGCAGCCATAGCGGTTTTGTGCAGATAAACCTGCCAATACATAAAGCGGCGTGCAACAAGAAAATTCTCAATAGAGTAGATACCCTTATGTTCAACCACCAGCGTATCGTTGTGCACATCAAGCATTTTAATGATGCGCGACGACCCAATAGCGCCCTCTACAACACCTGTAAAAAAACTGTCGCGCCGCAGATAGTCGAGCCTGTCCATATCCAGCTGACTGCTGATAAGCTGATGCAGAAAAGTCTTGGAATATTTGTTGGTAAAGATTTGGATAGCAAGCGACAGCTGTCCGTTCATTTCGATATTCATACGCTCCATCAGCAGACGCGACATGGCTTCGTGCGACATATTTTCCACAAAAGTATGTTCAAGTGCGTGGGAAAAAGGACTGTGTCCGATGTCGTGCAGCAGGATGGCAGCCATCACACCGTCAGCCTCTTCGGGCGTAATGTTATGACCTTTGGCGCGTAACTCTTTAATGGCTTCTGCGGTCAGGTAGAGAGCGCCAAGAGCGTGCTGCAACCGCGTATGCTGTGCGCCCGGATAAACAAATGAGGTTAATCCAAGCTGTTTGATACGGTGAAGCCGCTGAAAATAACGATGCTGAATCAGGTCAAAAATAAATGTATTGGGAATATTGATGAACCCGAATACCGGATCATTGATAATCTTTCGTTTATTCGTTGCCAAAAAAGGCGCAGAACCAATTTCAGAGGGGGTCTCTATGTACATTCTGTTTAGCGCAATGTGAAAGGGGTTATATTAGAAATAATCCGACGGCAAAATTAATAAAAACATAGCGGATGACAATACCGTGTTTATGCCGGTTTATTCTTTTTTTGAGGCGCTATGAATAGAGTTATCAGTTTTTCGCAGAGGGCGCCCCTGCTCCCGCAGATTTGTAATCTGTGGTTTGCTTATTAAAGCAATCTCTCTCTCCGTAATGGGAAAGTTCTACATTATGATGTGACGCTTCTACATTGTAATGGGAAAACTCCAAATTATGATGTGACGCCTCTACATTGTAATGGGAAAGTTCTACATTATGATGTGACGCCTCTACATTGTGATAGGAAAGTTTCCAAACACAGCGGCAATCCTCCCGATCATTTCGGAAGGCTGCCGTTAATATATGTATATGGTGCAAACATAATTTTTAGTTATTAGAGTTTAGAGTTTAGTTATTAGCCGTTTACGGCTTATATATCAATAGAAACAACGTTTTAAGCAGCGAGAGCAGAGATAAAACTTGTTTTAGCTATGCCGAGTCGCGCAAAACGACTAAATTTATTGAACATTTTTATCTGCCCAAATTGTCCGTAGGACATTAACGGTATATGTCCTGACGGACAAAAAACGCCTGTTTAAAGCCGTTTTTCTATTGATATTTATGCCCTAACGGGCAAAAAAACGGCTTCCCAGACTGCCTGCAAGGCAGATTCGTGTATTTGTGGCTAAATTCCTCTCCTAAGAGAACATTAAGGTCTTTAAAGTCTTTAAGGACGTTAGGGGGTCAAACTGATAACTGACAACTAAAAACTAAAAAAAAGTGTACCTTTGTGGCAGTTCAGGACGCTATTCTCGCGTTATTTATTCTATTGTTTGTAAAATACATCTTATTGATTATGAAAAAAAATCTGACAATCGCTCTTTTTTTGTTTGCTGTTGTAAACGGCGCTTTCGCTCTTCCGAAAAGCAAAATCACAGAGCAGTTAAAACCGGGTAGGTCCGAATGGACGACGGAAAGTAAACACGATTTTGTCTATGACAAAAAAGGGTATATCGTGTCAACCATCGAAAACTGGCTGAATCCCTACACTTCTCAATGGTCGCCATCCACGAAGACCGACTATCTTTATGACAACAAACATCGTCGGATTTCTGAAGTGTTTTCGCATTTTTACGGTCCAAGTAATTCATGGCAGCAAAAAACAAAGAAAGAGTATTCCTATGAGGCAGACCAGTGTGTTGCACTGTCTTATGCCTTTAACAACTATGTCGGCGCTCCGGAGCCGTGGCGTCTGGAGAGTAAAACGGTTTTTGTGTTGAAAAAGGGAGTAAAACAGTCATCGGAAACCAGTTTGTGGAATGAAGATACGCAGGAATATGTTCTGGCGTCTAAAGAAATATTTGTTTACGACAAAAAAGGGAATGAAATAGAATATACTTCCTACAGACTTGTAGAGGGTGAATGGGTAGTAGAGTGGATTGTAAAATCGACCTACGGCGCAAAAAATAGTTTGATTGAGCAGGAAATTGATGACCATAGCGAACACGCTATGCAACATGCCGAATGTTCGCAGAGTGCAAAACGGCGGTTCATCTATCAGTAATTCGCATCACAATCGTAGAGGTTGAGTTGTTTCAATCTTTACGATTTTGGCTTCTTTACATTATCAAAATTCCTCCTGTCCTATAACAGTAACGGCAATCTTCCGGAAGCTTCGGGAGGGTTGCCGATGTGTTTTTTGAGGGACATCCTCCAATACAAACGTATCATACTCCCGATAATAAGAGCCATACTTTTTTCGACCAACCCAGCTTAATAATTTGTGCCAAGCTGCACAATTTTTGTTCAAATAAATAGTTATAGTCCGTAATATATTTATCCATAAAAAACTTTTTAAACGGGTAATTAAACTATTTAATTCTATTAAAAATGACAAACAGAATATTCTTTATACTAGCACTTTTGTGTACATTTAACCACAGTATGGCGCAGACCGGCGCCGATTCATTGACGCAGATTAAAGGCGTCGTGCTTGATTCCATTAACCGGCAACCGCAAGCCTACGCTACCATTCGCGTCCTGAAACAGGATTCCGCTCGAACCGATTACAGGGCATTCACCGCCAATGAGAATGGTATATTTTCCTTTTCGCTGCCTTATCCTCAACAGTATATTTTGGTGTTTTCCTCCTCAGAAGCCGCTTTCAGCAGGGAGTTGAACCTCTCCGACGAACAGCCGGTTGATTTGGGCGAAGTGCATTTGATAAACAGCAGCCATGTGCTTGATGAAATAAGCGTTTCGGCAGCCAAGCCTCTTGTAAAATTCTCAATGGACAGAGTGGCATACAGCATCGAAGACGACCCCGAATCAAGGACATCCAATCTTCTGGAAATGTTGCGCAAAGTGCCGCTGCTTTCCGTAGATGGCGATGATAAAATTCGTCTTAAAGGTGGAACCAAATTCAAGATTCTGATGGACGGCAAGCCCACCAACTTCTCCGAAGACGACCTGAAAAACATTCTCAAATCCACACAGGCAAACACCATTAAGGAGATAGAGGTCATCACTGACCCGGGCGCAAAATATGACGCCGACGGACTGGATGGCGTCATTAATATCGTTACCGTCAGCAACTCCAAACTGGGCGGCTATTCGCTGACCCTGAGTAGCGGCGTCGATCAGCGTGGTAGCATCAACGGTAACGCAAGTTTGCAACTGCAACAGGGCAAATGGGGCGTCATCCTGTCGGGCGGACTGGGAGAATATAAAAGTCTGAACTCGCACAGCGATTCCTATCGTGAAATCTTTGACCAATTAGACTCTCAGGGAAACATTATTCCCAATCCATATAAATATCTGGAAAGCGATGAGAAGAACACTTACAAGGGTAATTCTTCAAATTTCAGAGGTAAGATTACCTACGAAATTGATACCCTGCAACTGTTAAGCCTGTCGGGAAACGGTTATCTGGGAGGCAGCGACTTCACTTCGTCGGGACAGACCCAAATGAGCGCAACCGACCGGACGCCCACTCAGCATTATCAAACCAACAGTTCGGGGAAAAACAAATACGGCAACATCTCAGCCAATTTCGATTATCAACTGACCTCAGCCAAAGAAAAGGAGCGACTGCTGACCGTTTCCTATCAATTTAATTATTCTCCGCTTAGCAACGAAAACATCTATAAAATAGACAGTCTGCTTAACTATCACAACTATAACGGCAAGAATTTTTCGCAGGGAGGCATGATTGCGCACACGGCGCAAATAGATTTCACTACGCCTATAAAAGAGGTGCATGTGGTGGAAGCAGGCGCCAAATACACGCTGCGTTCCAACAAAACCGAAAGCGAATATTATAAACACGATAAGTTAGCAGGCGATTCCACGCAACATGATAGGTATAATAATCAGCAGGATATTTTGGGCGTTTATCTGAGTTATCGTTATACGGTGGAAAAATGGTCGTTCAGGGCGGGCGGACGGCTGGAATACACGTCGCAACAGGCACGTTTCCCGCTGGAGGAGGCAAAGAATTTCTCAAAAACCTATCCCAACCTTATCCCGTCAGTGTCGATAACTTTCAAGCCAACCGATATGCAGACTTTACGCGCCACATACACTATGGGACTTTGGCGACCGGGTATCTGGCAACTGAATCCGTTTAACTCTTCGGTAGATTCCAATTTCGTTTCCACAGGGAATCCGAATCTGGGCGTCGAACATAACCAGAGTTTTGGGATAAGCTATGATATTGCCACCGGCAAAGTCTATCTCAGCACAAGTCTGAGTTATTATTTCTCCCGCAATTCGATAGAACATTTCTCGGAAATGCGCAACAACATCTCCTATTCCACCTATTACAACACGGGCGAATATGACGTGGCAGGTCTGTACGCCTATCTTTCGTGGAATCCAAGCAGCAAGGTCAGTCTCTATGCCAATCTGGGAGGTCATTATGCCAGAATGGCTACAGGGGGGACAAACAGTCAGGAAAACAGCGGTTTTCAGATGTCGTTCTATGGAGGAGGCAGTTATACGATGCCATGGAAAATACGTCTGTCGGGCTATGGTGGCTATCAGTCGCCAAATATTAATGCTCAGGGGTCAAATTCGCAATACTATTATTACGGCGTAAGTCTTTCGCGGAGTTTCTTCAAGAAAGATGCACTAACCGTGCGTTTGAGCGCCAACATGCCTTTCCTCTCCGAGCGTCGTTACAGTTCGGAAACCAGAACGCCAAGCTATCTCTGGCACTCAAACTACTTCGACAACTCAAGCTTATTCGGCATCAACGTATCGCTTCGTCTGGGTGATATGAGTGTTCAAATCAAGGAAACGGAGCGCACCATTTCCTCTGACGATTTGAAATCCGGAGATTCCGGAGCCTCCGGAGGCGGCAGAGCGCAGGGAGGCAGATGATAGAACAGTTTTTCAGAACCGGAGAAAGCTCTGATAACTGAAACCTCAACCAAAGAAAAAGCCCCGCGCGGGGCTTTTATTTGTTTGGTCTTGTACTTTGATTTTTAGACAGACATATTTAATCATAGTTCAGGATAATTATTCCGCCACGCAGCGAACACTGTAGCCGTAAGACCGATCGCCGCTGCCGCTGCCCGTGCCCTGTCCATCGCTGTAGAAGTTCAGGTAGTAACCGCGAGCTCCATTAGCAGTAGAGCTCCAGTAGTAGCCGGTGCTGCCACGGTAGTTCAACGAGCCATTGCTGTAGCCCCGGAGGCCGGCAGCGGGCAAAACGAGCGCATCGCCGATTTTAAGGCCGGTAGAGTAGTTAGTGGCACTATTTGTCCATCCGCTGCTTTGAGTACCGGCAACCCAGCTGCTACCGCCGTCATTG
>JAISXJ010000068.1 GCA_031270565.1 Prevotellaceae bacterium | reverse complement strand
TACCAGTGGTAAAACTGTGCGTCGCCAGGATTTGTTACCACAAAAGTAACAGCCTCACCTCCCAGAATGGCGTCTATATCCAGATCTATATCCGGATCTGTAATATCAATGGTCGCTGCACCGGCTGCTTTGACCTGATAATCCTTATCAATTTTTCTCCAGCGATTGCCGTCCCAGACATAGACACCCAGACAAATGTCAGAATTAATGTTGTAAACGATAGCGCCTGTAAGTTTTGCCTTTACCTCGGGAGTTACATCGCCGGAGTTGTTGATGCCTGGGAAACCGACGGGAATGGTGTTCAGGTCGGTGAGACTCACATTTGAGAGCGCCAACCCGCCCTTAGTTGTGCTGTTCAAATCCAGAATCGCACCGGCTTTTGGGGCATCACTACCTCCAATAGTTACCTGCGCCGCAGAAAAAGAAGCGACGCTTAAAAATACTGCTGTAAGCGCAGCGAAAAGAAATGTTTTTTGTTTCATAACAAACATATTTTAAATTAATTGATAGATATATTAAGTTGTCAGTTTTCAGTTATCAGTTGTCAGTTTTTCGCGTCTTTGTGTTCTTTGTGTATCCCTTGTGTCTTTGTGGTAAAAAATAATTAACCGCAAGGCACGCAAGACTTGTCCCGCCAAAGCAGGAGGTTTTTCGCAATGCTTGTCCCGCCTTAGCGGGAGGGCGCAAAACAGAACGGCAACGCCTCCGAAAATTCCGGAAACGTGCCGCAATAATTGTATAGGTATATAGCAAAAAAACGCAAAGAAACTTCGCGCTGTTAACTGTCAAATGGAAAAAGTTTGAGAAATCGTTAATCCCTTGAATACAGGGAGTTAAGTGAAATCTGGGGGGGGGTATTTTGTAACGAGCTTACTTTTAGCCGATTGAATCGTCTAATCTGAAAAAATGGTGAATATGGAACCCCAGATGTAAGCATCGTTTTGTATTGATTTTAGATGTGAACAATAACGGGGCAAAAGTAATACTTTTTTAGTGAATAGAGAATAACGAATAGTGAATAATTTTTTTTTAGAGTTTAGAGTTTAGTTATTAGTTATTCGTGTATTTGTGGCTAAATTACTTTTGAGATAGCCCCATTTTTCACAGGATTAACAGGATGCTCAGGATAATTATTGACCGCAAAAAAAAGCGCACGGTAAAAAACATGCGCCCTCTTTAGGTTGATAATGGAGTTGGATAACTCCTTAGGGGGCTTCTAAAAATTAGATTTTTCAAGGCTTGCCATTGAGGTAAAAGCGGAGTTTACTAATGTAAATGAGCATTTTACCGAAAGAGCGTAACGCAGAAAAAGCAATTGTTAGAAGTTCCCCTTAATTCTTACATCAGACTGCCTGCTGTAATGCCTACAGCAATAGAAATAATACACATAAGCACAACAACAATGGTCAAAATGCCATTGAACTTCCAGTAGGATTTCATCCGTAAGAAAGCATTTTCAAGTACTGATGCGTCAGCAGCGGGAATGGCAGCCAGCGTTTCTCGCGCAAAATCAAAGAGATAATAGGCCATGAAAAGACATAAAATGCCCAATCCGATGTACACAATGACAAGTACAGTGAATGTGACTCCGTCGTAGATTCCCGACGCCAAAGCGTTGCGGAAGAGCGCTATCACAATACTCAAAACAATTAAAAGCCCCGCGGCAATGAAATTGACAATCGCCAAAAATTTCGACCATTTGGCAGCTGTTACCAGATAGCCCTTAGATGCTTCCGTGAGCGTAATTTCCTGTGGAACGGGCTGCTCAACCGTGTTTTTTTCTTCCATAAAACATAAAAAATTAAAGGGTGAATATTTTATTCCGTAAAACGATGCAAAGATAATTATTTTGTAACGATTAAAACAATAAAAGTGCGGTGAGTTATAAAAAATCACGTAACTTTGCAGACAATAATTAATCAGGAGAACAAATTATGTTGAACAAAACACCAACGCCTCATATTGGGGCAAAATTCGGCGAAATAGCTGAGACCGTTATTATGGCCGGCGACCCGCTTCGCGCCAAATTTATGTCGGATACCTATCTGGAGAACGCCGTCTGCTACAATCAGGTACGCGGCATGCTGGGCTACACCGGCACATATCGGGGGAAACGCATCTCCATTCAGGGGCACGGAATGGGGATTCCATCTATCGGAATTTATACCTACGAACTGTACAATTTTTACGGCGTAAAAACCATTATCCGTGTCGGGTCGGCAGGTGCAATTGATACAACCCTGAAAATCGGTGATATTGTGCTGGCGCAGGGCGCTTGCACCAATTCCAATTATGCCTCGCAGTACTGTTTGCCCGGCACATTCGCTCCTATTGCCGATTTTGATTTGTTAAGTCAAGCCGTTACGGTGGCAAAAGACAAGGGATTGCGATTCAAGGTGGGGAATGTCTATTCTTCCGATACTTTTTATGATGACTACGCCGGTTCGTTAAAAGACTGGCAAAAAATGGGTGTTTTAGCCGTAGAGATGGAAGCGCCTGCGCTCTATATGAATGCAGCGCGGAGTGGCAATCGGGCTTTAGTACTGTGTACCATTTCCGATTGTCCGTTCACGGGAGAAGCTACCTCAGCAGAACAGCGCCAGACAGGATTTACAAATATGATGGAGGTAGCTTTGGGTATTATTTAATGGGAACTTCTAAAAATTGCTTTTTCTGCGTTACGCTCTTTCGGTAAAATGCTCATTTACGTTAGTAAACTCCGCTTTTACCTCAATGGCAAGCCTTGAAAAATCTAATTTTTAGCCCCCCCCTAATATTGAAGTTCTGGGAAAATCGGGCAGGAAGAAGACGAAGCTGTTTTCTTCCTGCTTTTCTTTTCCGACCTGCTCACAACATCGGGATTGTTCGTTATGAACGGCACAAAAAAAAACTAACCAGCCAAAAGGTTGGTTAGCAATTGTAGCGCCTACGGGAATCGAACCCGTGTTTCAGCCGTGAGAGAGCCGCGTCCTAACCCCTAGACGAAGGCGCCATAAGTTCGCCGCAAAGGTACATGATTTATCCGATAAACCTTTCACGACCGGCGATAAAAATTCTATCGCTGTTTCACATCTTTAATATCTACCAGATTATTGACAATCGCATAGATGGCAAGCGCAGCCGAACTGTGTATTTGCAGTTTTCGGGCGATATTGCGACGGTGGGTAATCACCGTATGGACGGACAAAAAAAGGTTCTCGGCAATTTCTTTGTTCGTCATACCCTTCACAACGTACATCACAATCTCCTTTTCACGCAGACTGAGCGGTTCTTCAGCTGATTCGGAAGCATTTTTGTGCGTCTTTTTACTGTCGATATTCATCTGTTCTATAACGTTTGATATGGTTTGAACATCATCCACAATAGACAGTTGCGCATCAAACACAAGCAGTTGTTCGTATTTTGCCACAGAAGTGAGTAACGCAATTAATTTTATGTCGGGCGCTATTTTTTTAATGCTCGGAATGTTCAGTTTACTAAAATCGGGATTTGCAATCAGGATGTCAATATCTTGCATCTGAAGACAGTCGATGAGCGTCTCCATTGAGACGACTTCCATAGGTATTATTTTGCTGTGGGACAGTCGTTTGAGAATGATAATCATCCCGCTGCGCACGATTGCCGATTCTTCTGCTACCGCCACTCGCACATTTTCATCATTTGTTCGCATTGGCAAGTCTCCTTTCCAGTTTCAAAACCGTCGGCACAAAGATATAATCTTCCACCTTGCAATGCGAATTAAGTTCCTCTTCGCAGGCAAAAATATCCGCCAGAGCGCCATTAAGCAGATGATTGTTTTGATGAGACGGATAATATTTGATGATGATATTTTTCAGCTCCGACAGTTTCCCCTCAATCGACTTGTGCTGTTTGGAGAAGGTAATGATATTGTAATTTTCCACCCGCTTTCCATTCTGCAGGGCGGCAGCAAAGGTAAAAACGGTTTTGTCTTCATAGTTCATGTGTTTACGAACTTCATTTACATAATCATCGAAAAATCGCAACAACAGCGCCGACCACTCCTTTTCATCACCGTCGATTGCCCGCACCAGTCTTTCGCGAATGGCAGGTAAGCAGAAATCAAGAAAATAGCTGTGCGACTGTTTCAAATAGTCTATCAGCGCTGCCACAGAAAGCTCCTCTCCGGCATCCTGCACGCGGGAATAGTTCTCATTGATAAAATTGACTACTGCCAGAAAAGTGGCAGTGTCCACGTGATGCAAGGTACATACCTCGCCAACACTTTTTTCTCCAAAACCAAGCGGCAAACCAAACCGGCTTGTTACCTGAAGCAGCAGATAGTTCTCGCAAATCAAGTCGCTGAGTTTGTCTGTTGCATTGTATTTCAACTCTCTATTCATCAGTATTAAGTTATTTTGCAAATTTAGATTGCAAAAGTAGTCTCTTTTTTCTGCCTGACAAATTATTTCGGGTAGGTATTTCACCTTTTACAAACAATATACCTATTTATAATGACAGAAGCAACATCCACAATGACAGTTTACCTAAGATAAAGTATTGTGCCCTCCGAGAGCGTCCCCTACCTTTGCACTGTCAAAAAAGTGGTGTGTTTTGACACTGTCTCTATCGCACCGGACAGATTATGAAGTAAATAGAAACGTATCGTGAGGATACGAATCTTCTTTACCCTTTTCGGTCAAAAGTTTTTTATGTGTGTAGTTATTAGTTAGCAAAAATGTATCCTTTTCGTGTTTTCGTAATCTATCCTATTGACAATCACAGAGCATCCCCATAAATAAACGGGGATGCTCTTATTTTTTCAGTGATTAGCTTCTTAGCAGAAGCAACACGTCTTTATCAGATAAAATAAAATCACAATTCAGTTACTTTTCACGCACCGCACGCTAAAGCCAAGTGCGCGGCCAACTTCGCTCACATCCACGTACTTGTCGGTGAAGGCTAAGCGCCAAGCGGCGGTGCCGCTAACTGTACTGCTCCAGTAGAACCCTACCTTTATGATATTTATGATGCCACCATCGGGAAGAGTGCGGTATCCGGCGGCAGGAAGGAAGAGGAGAGGCTCGGGGGCAGCAGCGTCGTAAAGAAGTCCTGCACCGTTATTGTAACCCGTTGCAGCAACCCAGTCAGCTGTTTTGTAAACAGCGTAACCGCCCAAATTGCCTACACTATAA
>JAISXJ010000053.1 GCA_031270565.1 Prevotellaceae bacterium | reverse complement strand
CACAGATTTAACAGATAAACGCCAGATTTCTATCTGTGAAAATCGTGTCTAATCTGCGTTATCAGTGTTCAAAAATAAAAAATCATTATCTTGAGCATCCTGTTAATCCTGTGAAAAATAGGGCTGTCTCAAAAGTTTTCAGTTTTCAGTTTTCAGTGAATAACGAATAATATTGCGCTATTAGCCGGTTACGGCTTACATATCAATAGAAAAAAACATTTTTATCTGCCCGAATTGTCCGTAGGACATTAACGGTATATGTCCTGACGGACAAAAAACGCCTGTTTAAAGCCGTTTTTTCTATTGATATAAATGCCCTAACGGGCAAAAAACTACACTCTGACAACTGAAAACTACACTCCAAGATCTAAAATAACTAAACTCTAAACTCTACAAACTAAAAAAAGTATTACCTTTGCGCCCGATTTATAAACCCTGCGTCACAGGAGAGTATTTTCGAGATTAAGTTCTTCATGCAAACAATCTGTCGTTTGGCAAAACACAGCCGCACAAAACGGCGACACGTCATTATGAGGGAAACAGTCGAAAAAGAAGAATGGCTGTTCAGCAGGCAAAAAGGATTCCTTTTTCCTGTTATTCAAAAGAATTTTCGAGCAAATACTGCAATTGACGTGTAAAAAAAACATTATGATAACATTTCAAGAATTGGGTCTCAGAGAAGAGATCCAAACCGCTGTAACCGCACTCGGTTACGATCAACCTATGCCGATACAGGCAGAAGTTATTCCATTCATGCTTTCCGAGACAACCGATTTGGTAGCGTTAGCACAAACAGGCACGGGAAAGACGGCTGCCTTCGGACTACCTCTGTTGCATTTGATTAACCCGCAGAAACGACAGATACAGGCGTTAGTCTTAGCGCCAACACGCGAGTTGTGTATTCAAATTGCCAACGATTTGAAAGGTTATGCATCCCGTTTGCCCTCTGTAAAAATTGTGCCGGTCTATGGCGGCGAGAGCATTGTCCTGCAATTTCGTCAATTAGATGTGCCGCCTCAAATAATAGTGGCTACACCCGGAAGGCTGATAGATTTAATTCATCGCGGCAAAGTCAACCTTGATGCGGTTGACTATCTGGTGCTTGATGAAGCTGATGAAATGTTGAATATGGGCTTTCAGGACGACCTTGAGACCATTCTTCAAGAAGTGCCGGACAATCGGCGTACCATGCTTTTCTCTGCCACCATGCCTGCAGAGATTACCCGTATTGCCGGTAAATATATGCACAATGCCAAGGAAATTGCCGTTGGCACACGCAATGCCGGCGCTGAGAATGTACGCCATATCTTTTATATGGTGCAGGCAAAACAGCGCTATTTGGCGCTCAAACGCATTGTAGATATGAACCCTGACATCTATGGCATTGTCTTTTGTCGCACCCGTCAGGAAACCAAAGATGTGGCAGATAAATTGATGCAGGACGGCTACAACGCCGATGCCCTGCATGGCGACCTGAGTCAGGCGCAACGCGATGCCGTAATGAACAAATTTCGTATTCGCAATCTCCAATTGCTTGTTGCTACGGATGTCGCGGCTCGCGGATTGGATGTGAGCGATCTCACGCACGTAATCAATTACAATTTGCCGGATGATTCGGAAGTTTATACACATCGCAGCGGACGCACGGGACGTGTTAACAAATCCGGCATATCGGTATCAATCATTCATTCCAAAGAACAGCGACGCATCCGCGAACTGGAACGGATGATAAAAAAAACATTCTTTCAGGAACGCATACCCAATGGTCTGGAGATTTGCAAACGGCAACTCTTCCATTTCATTGATAAAATGGAAAATGTACAGGTAAATGTTTCCGAGATAGAACAGTTCCTGCCGCACGTCGTAGCAAAACTGGATTATTTAAGTAAGGAGGAACTCATCAGTCGCTTTGTGTCGCTGGAGTTTAACCGTTTTCTTGATTATTACAAAGATGCTGAAGACCTTAATCTTCCCGAACGTCCGGAGCGTAACCGTCGGGAAAAGCCGGAACGTGTGCGCAGTGAAGGACGGCGAGAAGTTTCTTCTTCCAATGCCAGACGCGGACAGCGTGTGCGGCTTAAAATCAACATTGGAGCACGCCAAAACGTCAACATTCGTTCCGTACTTGGCATTATTAATGATACCACCAACGACCGAACCATCTCCATCGGAGATATTGAGATTACGCCCAAATTCACCTTTTTCGATGTCTATGCCGACCAGGCAGATATTGTACGCGCCGCTTTTTCAGCCAACAACCGCGGATTCTCCGTAACGGAAGTAGAAGGCGTCAGGAATAGTCGTCCGTTCAGAGCAGACCGAGAGCAGGGTAGCTACCGGAAACCCCGGTCTTCTGCCGATAAATACAGTCGTTCGGAGGTACGGGAAACGTCATACAAAACCGAAAAACCATGGCGGCAACGAAGGTATAAATAGTTTTTGGTTAATTCTTTTTTTGAGGGGCTATAAAGTGAATAACGAATAGTGAATAGTGAACAGTTGTCCGCAAGGACAAAATGTGAATAACCGTAAGTGCAACTTACGGATAACGACGAAACACAACCAACCTCAACCCGTAGGGTT
>JAISXJ010000051.1 GCA_031270565.1 Prevotellaceae bacterium | reverse complement strand
AGCTCCTTCGACTTTGCCACGGATGTGTTTTTCACGATTTGAAGCAAGTCCTTGGGTGCGCCATTTTGCGCCAATGCTTCCCTGATCAGGTTGACCGTGTCTGTGGATGTCTTTTCCGCTCGGGGGGACGGGGACACGATGACGGCGTTCTTTCCCTTGATGGCGTGCATAAAATTACCGAGGGGCGTCACAGTCGGGTTCGTCGCCGGAGTGATGGCTGCGATGACCCCAACCGGGTGGGCGACTTCGATAATGCCTTCCTCAGATATTTCCCTTATGATGCCGACGGACTTTTTATCTTTGAGATAGTCATAGAAAACGACGGCTGTATCTTTGTTCTTGGCGATTTTGTGCTGATATTTGCCGAGCCTTGTTTCTTCGACGGCTTCTTTTGCCAAAGGCTCTGCATTCTCGTAAATGACCTTTGCGCTTGCATAAACCAAGCGGTCCACCTGCTCTTGGGTATAATCCGCGATTTGTTCAAGTGCCGCACGTGCTTTTCCGATTTGTTCCTGGATTGTCATGGTTTTTCTTCCTTTCTGAATAATTTCCTTTATATAGTATGTTGACGTACTTGATTAGCCACACAAAGCAATGGAATTTTTATGAACTACGGATTTAATGGAAGTATATCGACGTTATGTAAAATTGCTATCAACCAAATTATTATCATGATTTCGTATATTACACACCAACAATCCACTGGAAAAAAGAAGAAAACAAGCCTTCAACATCATGTTTTGCCGTCGCAAAGACGCATCCGACTGTCTGACAAAATATGTGACACCCTGTCGTTTTGCAATACCAATCTCGTTTTGAAATATAAGTACCCAACCAGCGCAAAACACAACAATCAGGCGATACTGCGCTGATTTTGGGGATGTTTTTTAAAGTTATATTTATAAGATACTTGTATGTTATCCGAGGAAACGGATAAAGTAAGGAAGGGAGAGCTTAGTACCTGCCGGAGCTTGGCGCCTGTCGGGGTCTACGGCCCGTTAGGGATTGCAGTCTGCGGAGCATTGTCGTTCGCATCGACGCACTGTTTTTTCTGAAATTGGGCGGGACTCAATTTCACTGTTTCTTTAAAAACTTTGAAGAAAAAGCTGTAGTTGTTGAATCCAGCTCCGAAACAAGCGGCGTCTGGCGACGCGCCCTCTCTCAATAATCGCTTTGCCGTTTCCACACGTTTCAGATTGATGTACTGCTTCAGTGTCGTGCCTGTCTGTTGCTTGAAAATGCGGCACAGGTAAGACACGCTGATATGCGCTTCTTTTGTCAAATCATTCAGACTCAACTTGTCGTTCAAATGCTCGCTGATAAACTTGAGAATTTGGGCGATAATATAGACCGCTTCGGCTTTCGTTTCTGTTTTTGTCGGTTGAACCACGTCATTCATGAGATTTGCCAGCAGCTCATATATGATGGCTCTCTGGTAAATGCTCGCGGCCCTTAAAAGGCCGTGGTTGTTATACCTTTGCAGAAGCCAACAATACTCCCGCAGTCTCGTCGGATCTGAGTGGTAGATGGGATAATGCGGAAGCGAATTATCGAACAAGTTCAACAGGTTGGTGTCATCCGTGCAGGCCATCAGCAAAAAACTCGGGTCAAGGCATACGGAAAACCGCTCATAGTAGCAATTTCCCAGAGGCACAAACTGGTGTGGCTCAAACATATTGATGAACAGCAAATCACCGGTCGCGATTTTGTATTCGCTGTCGCCCATGATGATTTTCCCTGATTCTGACAGGTAAAACTGAAGCTCATAAAAGTCGTGGTAGTGCAATTTGGGAAGAAATTCTATCGAAGGGTTCCTTAGAAGCCCGAAAAAGTCGCCGCTGTATAACTCTGATCGGGGCACGAACACTTTATCCATATTATACTCTCCTCATTTGGACAGACGTCTCGATACACTTTTCGGGCATAACCCGTTGTACCGCATTTCGACGAAAAAATAGAGAGTGTTAGTAAACTGAAGTCCGCAGTCTTTTCGCTAGAACCGCTGTTTTCACAAATGACGACCGTTCTTTAACGATCTGCATACTCCACATTTCCTACAATTCACGAGCTATCATCTTTTTACGGGGTGATTATATCACAATTGAAAATCGGGAAACAAGTTTTGAAATGAAGTAAGGAAGATATGAAATATTTATGTCAATCCTGTCTATAGACTGTGTTTCGGTCGTTGTAATAAGATGAATATCATCGTTTGTACGTTAACAGCAACAACTATCAAAAGAGGAGGAGATCAATATGGAAAAAGGTATTAAACTGGAGGGTATTTATGCCGCCCTTATTACTGCATTTGGCGATGACGGCAATGTTGACATCGAAGGTAACAAGGAAAATATTCGTCACTGTCTGGCTGGTGGCTGCGCAGGCGTGGTAGCGCTCGGCTCTACGGGCGAGGCCGTGAATTTGTCTAAAGAAGAACGCAACCTGATAGTCAAAGCAGCCGTTGCAGAGTGCAAGGGAAAAGCGAAAGTGATCGCCGGGACAGGCGCGCCCGTCACTTCCACTGCCATCACCCAGACAAA
>JAISXJ010000050.1 GCA_031270565.1 Prevotellaceae bacterium | reverse complement strand
CACAGATTTAACAGATAAACGCCAGATTTCTATCTGTGAAAATCGTGTCTAATCTGCGTTATCAGTGTTCAAAAATAAAAAATCATTATCTTGAGCATCCTGTTAATCCTGTGAAAAATGGGGCTGTCTCAAAAGTAATTTAGCCACAAATACACGAATCTGCCTTGCAGGCAGTCTGGGAAGCCGTTTTTTTGCCCGTTAGGGCATTTATATCCATAGAAAAACGGCTTTAAATAGGCGTTTTTGTCCGTCAGGACATATACCGTTAATGTCCTACGGACAATTCGGGCAGATAAAAATGGTTGTTTCTATTGATATATAAGCCGTAAACGGCTAATAACTAAACTCTAAACTCTAATAACTAAAAACTAAAAAAAGGCTTATCTTTGCACCGTTGTTCTAAAACGAATATAAAAGCGTAAGTTAAAAAGGGGAAAATATGTATTTGAAAAACAGTATTATCTATTCTACACTTGTTATGCTGCTTGCTGTTACACTTCCGGTGCAGGCGCAGAAAACGGCAGAAAAAAATACGCCTAAAAAAGAGATATTTCGCGGCGGGTCGGTGCATATTGACGTCATTTCGCCCCTGATGGGAAGAATCGGAACAAAGCACGCCATTCTGGGTGAAATGCAGGCAGATATTAATCTGTTAAGTAAATATTTCCCGATAATAGAAGGTGGATACGGGTCAATGTCCGTCGAAGAAGGGGATAGCGTTCATTTTTCCGTGTCTGCGCCATTCTTTCGTATCGGATTGAATTACAACCTTATGAAACGTTTTACGAGAGACGGAAAGGAGCGCGTCATCTCCAATTATCCCTTTTTCGGCGTGCG
Source organism: Prevotellaceae bacterium (assembly GCA_031270565.1). Taxonomy (GTDB): domain Bacteria; phylum Bacteroidota; class Bacteroidia; order Bacteroidales; family Paludibacteraceae; genus F0058. Next base: position 6,313 of record JAISXJ010000050.1, on the reverse strand, counting down.
TTACGGAATTGGAAATGTGAACTATAAGTTTACAAAAATGCCTCCTGACGACAGCGATGAGACGGATTATCTTCTAAAAAGGAATGTCTTCACCGGCTGGCTCGAACTTGTTGGCGGCGTGCGCATAGACCTCCGGCAAGGTTTGACAATGGGCTGGTCTGTTCGTCTGAAGACTGCCTTTCACAGCACGTCCCCGACCCAGACGCAGGAAATCAAATATGTTCCCGGATTTGGGCGGGTATCAGGCAGTAATTTTACGTTTAATTATACCGTCGGTTACACATTCCGCACAAAACAGGAAGCTAAAAAACTGAAACAGCACAATAAGCCGGCAGAAAATATAATAATCGGAAAATAAAAATCGTTATGCTTTCCTGAATATAATCTTCTTTTCAATATGAAAAAAATCCTCCTTTTCTCTCTGTGCCTGTCTTTTTCAGGCATTATATCCGGACAGTTAACAGTCTTTTCCCCGACCGCCAGCTTAGCCCTTACCACTGTTCCCAATCTGGACGGGCTTTATCTTTTCAACGGTATCTCCACCGCCACCGAAATCACCTATACCGGCGCTTATAACACCGTTGAATGGCGTGATTTTGCTAACGTACTTTACACCAATACGCCCAATATGTCGCCGGATGACGGTAGCGGTTATATTCTGGTGGTTGATGGCGTACCGCAGATGTATATCTGGGTCATTGATTATGCGCTTTATCCCGTAGAGTTGACTTCGCTCACGCCAAACACCGGCGGCGATGATATTTGTTCGCAACTGACTCTTGATGTGGTTATGACAGCTCCGGAACTTGTCTATTATGATAAAAATCAAGTCCGGCATACTTTGCCGCGTCAGTTTACGCTTTCCTATACTGACAAAACGTTTGCGTCGGATGCGTGGACAGACTCGCCGGAAACGCTCACACAGACCGCTCCTTTCACCCTTCTCACCGTTGATGCGCCTTTTCAGGACGTAGAGTTTGTGCTTACGGGGGATGATATTGCTCAACAAATGGGGCTTGTACCGGATACGGTTTCGTGTCTTTATTCGGCGGTAGCGGTAGAAGTTCATCCGAAGGGAACCATTGAAGAGCGCGGCGGACTTAATGAGATTGACCGTTCATCGACGACGGACATATCAGGCTCCGGTCCTTTAGTTGTAAAATTTGAGAGCCGCGCCAATACGCCTATTGCGGCTTTCTTTGAATGGTACATCTACAATGTGGATCATCCTGACCAGTTCCTGCGTTACATTGATGAAAATCCGCGTTACACATTTCAGGAATACGGGCGTTATGTAGCGCGGCTGGTGGTTTCAAGTCGTGGCGGCTGCCAGCATACCGATTCTTTGAATATTAACGTTCTGGCATCCATGATAGATGCACCGAATGTGTTCACCCCCAATGCCGACGGGATTAATGATGAATTTAGAGTTGCCTACCGCTCTCTGAAAACGTTTAACTGTCGGATAATGAATCGTTGGGGGCGTGTTGTTTACACAAGTTCCGACCCCGCCAAAGGATGGGACGGACGTATCAACGGAAAACCCGCGTCAGCCGGTACTTACTACTATTTCATCGAAGCCACCGGCACAGATAAGGACAGCAAAGGAAAATATATTGCCTACAAACTTAAAGGAGATATAAATCTGCTGATAGACAAATAGCTAATGACTAACTAAAAAGCCCCTCGCGGGGCTTTTTGTTTGACCGGTTGTTTGACCTGTGCGGCAATATTTTTACTGTATCGCCACCTTTTGGGTTTTACCCTCACAGCTAATGACATAAAATCCTGTGGACAGCGTAATGGCGGTCTGTTCAGAGGAAGTAATTTTTGCCGTTTGCATTGTGCCGTTCATGGCATATATTTTTACAATACTCCCAACAGCGGCGTTCTTAATAATGACAGCGCCATCGGTAGCGAAAATTCTGATATTATCCAAATACGTGTCCGTATTGTCAGATGTCTGCGGATAGTTGGCAGTAACCCAGTTTCCCCAGTAACCGTCGGCATTTGCAGCGCGAACATAGAGCGTGTGTTTGCTCTCTGTTGGCGTCCACGAGAAAGAGGCGCCTGTTGCAGATTTCGCCTTATTTTGCCACGAATCAACAAAATATTCAATCTTGGAAATATTATCTCCGCTTAATTTCGCAGGCGTAACGGTTACCTGACCCGAGAAATTATCTGTCTGCATCTGGTTCACGGCAATTATTGGCGGATTAACAACATCCTGTTTATAAACGCGCACCCAGTCAATCTCTGTGGTACATGTCCAGTTTTGGGGATTGTTACCACTCGTAATATTTCCGCCGTAAGTGCCGCTTCCGCCGACGCCTGCACTCAGAATGATATAAAAGGCGTTTTCAAAAGTGCGGAAGGATTCATTAAAAATCAGTCCGTTTTCTGTTTTCCCAAAATCAAAACCTGTTTCAATCTCGTGTCTGCCAAGATTGTTGTTCTGATTGACGCCGCACCACGCAAGCTCGTTGTTATAATAATAGGTGTGGTAAACATCGTCATCAACATAAAACTCGAGGCGGTTGTTGTACCAGTTTATGCCGTAAGTATGATACTCTGCGCCAAGCAGATTTGTTTTGCTTTGGTTCATACCATCGCCGCCGCAACCACTGCGCCCCTGTGCCTGATACTGTATTGACCTGTCCAGCGGATTATAGATGCCACCTGCGTGGGCGTGATTTCCATCACCACCCCATTGATTGTTGTTCCATTTCCATGCATAATGCACCGAACCGAGATTGTATTGCGGATACATTCCGTTATACTCGAAAATGTCTATCTCACCTCCCTGTGGCCACATCAGAGAAGAAGCGCCCGCCGGCAAGGTGTTGGGCATCAGCCAAAAAGCAAAGCCGCGACCGTTTTCCGTCATATTGACGGTACGGATTCTTGCCTCAATCTTTCCGTAAAGAAAGCCCTGCTTTCCTCTTGAAAGAATACGTCCGCTGGTATATTCGTTGGTTTGGTTGGGATGATTGCGCTGCGTGCGAATCTTGAGAGTACCGCCGCTAACCTCAACATTCTCCACGTCAGAGGTGGCATAATCGCGTTGACCGGTTCCCCAGCCTCCACTGCCATTGCCGGTTTCAAAACTCCAGGAAGCCATATCAAGCCCTGTTTCGGTGTCTGCGTTTGAGTAGCTGCCGTTAAATTCATCAGACCACACAAGGGTGTAGCCTGTGTATTGCCCAAAAGCAAAAAACGGAAATAACGCAATAACCGTTGTAAGAAAAGTTCTTTTAAGTCTCATCTTTTTTTGTTTTAATGTTACGTTGTTAATTATAAAATTGATTTTAGGTGGTTTGTGTAAAAACCGGAGCAAAGGTAAAACAAGTTTTCGGATTGTACAAACGTTTTTTTCAGTGACTAATCATTCTTTGAGATGCAGTAAAAAAAAGAGCCAAGAAGAAATGAAGTAATGAACGCTGTCAGGCATTGCCTGTTTGTCGGGTTAGCGTTTCTTTTCGGCTTGCTTTTGTGCTTAAAATAAATGCGTTGACCATAGTTGACAGAGTTTATCTATTATTCAATAGAAAAAAATAAAGAGAAAAATAGGCGGTTTTTCGGAAAAGTATTATACCTTTGTCCAATGAAACTCTACACGGTATTTTATGAAAAGATATGTATGCTTCGTTGTCGCATTGAGTTTGTGCCTGTCATTTTCAGTTGCAGGCACGGCGCAACAGGCAGGTATTATTACAAATAACACTAAAAAAACCACAGTTATGAAAATTGAATTGGTAAAACTTCCGTACGAGACCAAAGCTCTTGAGCCGGTCATCAGTCAACGGACTATTGAATTGCACCACGGCAAGCATTTGTCGACTTATGTAAATAACCTCAACAATTTGCTGCCCGGCACTTCGTTTGAAAATCTTTCGCTGGAAGATATTGTACGCCGTTCCGATGGCGCTATCTTCAACAACGCAGGGCAGGTGCTGAATCACAACCTCTATTTCACACAATTCTCGCCCAAAGGTGGCGGCAATCCTTCCGGCAAGTTGGCGGAGGCGATAAATGCGGCTTTCGGAACGTTTGAGAATTTTCAGAAAGAATTTGAAGCGGCTGCCACATCGCTTTTCGGATCGGGATGGGCATGGTTAGCCGAGATGAAAGATGGAAGACTTATCATCGTGAAAGAACCTAATGGCGGTAATCCCGTTACAAAAGAGTTGATTCCGTTGCTTGGATTCGATGTTTGGGAACACGCCTACTATATTGACTATGAGAATCGTCGCGCCGAACATCTGAAAGCGCTTTGGCAAATCATCGACTGGAATGTAGTAGAAGCCCGCTACGAATAACTTTATTCTGACAACTTCTGCGACTGAACGACAGGCTGCCTGCCCCTGCTCCCGCAGATTTGTAATCTATGGGAGCGGAGAACAATGAAGAATGAAAAATCTCTGTGTAACTCTGTGAAAAACAGAGAACTCACAGAGAAATAAAAGCCCGAAAAAACATTATTCACTATTCACTATTCGTTAAAAGAATATTTTTCATTCTTCATTACAAATAAAAAGCCCCTCGCGGGGCTTTTTGTTTGTTTTGGCGGTCGCTTTTATTCTGAAATGCAGCGAACAGGGAAGCCGTAAGACCGATTGATGGCGTACACGGACTGGCTATCGCTGAGGAAGCGCAGGTTGTAACCGTCACTTGCAGCGGTAGAGCTCCAGTAGTAGCCGCGGCTGCCACGGTAGCTCAACGCGCCACCGCTGTTGCCCCGGTGGCCGGCAGCGGGCAAAAACAATGCGTCGCCAACCTGCATACCGGAACGATAGCTGTCATCACCGGTCGTCAACCAAGGACCTACCTTTGTGATAGTAGGGTTATAAGAGATATTTATCACAGCTTCCCATTCTTCTCTTGTAGGCACGCGCCAACCGGGAGGGCAGGGATTGTTGGAACTCTGCCAGTTATTATTTGTGAGATCCACTGAAAGATCTGCCCAGGCGGTCGGACTTGTTATTCCCCCACTGTTCGCTTGGTCATCCGCCTGTGTTAAAGCCACTGTCTTACTCCCCCATTTGTATTTCGCCCCGTGAATCTCCGCCGAAGGCGTAAACGGGTCTGCCCCTTCATTAGCGCCAAGGTTGTGACACATGAATACCTTCCATACTCCGCTCGCTGTATACGCCCCGCAACATGCACAATCCTGAAGCGATATGTTCAGTTCAACGGATCTGTCGGCGTTGCCGTCATTATAAATGGCATACAGTTTAAGTTTTAAGCCTTTGTCGCGGGTAAGACCTAACAGGTCGTTTTGAAGCGACGATTTGTAATTTACCGTTACCTGGGCAGAGCTAACGTTACCGCTATAATCTGTAACCGGCATAATACTTTCAACAATCTTTCCGGCGCCGACGGCTTCGATGAAACCAAAGCGAACATTGTTTACCGTACCGGAAGGAGTAAACGTGTATTGCACGCCGTTCTGCGAAGTAAAGTCGGTTTGCTGCTTTAGACGTTCGGCTAACAGGCCGCAACTGCTGCCATTGCTGCCATTGCTTTTGGCGATGTCGAAGATGGTCTTTCCGAAGAGCGTACCGCTACCTGTAGGGATACCGCCGCCTGTAAGGATATCGACGCCATCGCTACCGCCACAATAATTCCACTTGCTTCCGTCCCAAAGATAGAGACCGTCTCCGTTAGGCGCAAGAAGATCGTTGGTGTTCCAGACAATCATCCCCGCCAACGCCTGTTTATCATTTTCAGACACAATAGCGCCCGCGTTAGGGAAAGTAGCGGGGATAGCAGTCAAAGAGGTCAGCTCCACATTTGAGAGCGCCAGCCCGCCTTTGGTTGTGCTGTTCAAATCCAGAATCGCGCCTACTGCGGGCGGATTCGTTCCGCCAATAGTTACCTGCGCCGCAGAAAAAGAAGCGACGCTCAGAAACGCTGCTACGAGTGCAGCGAAAAGAAAGAGATTAGTTTTCATAAAAAACACGTTTTAAGTTAATTAATTGATATATTAAGTTGTCAGTTGTCAATTTTTCGCTTCTTTGCGTTCTTTGCGGATTCCTTGCGTCTTTGCGGTAAAAATATTTAACCGCCAGGCACGCAAGACTTGTCTCGCCAAAGCAGGAGGTTTTTCGCAATGCTTGTCCCGCCTTAGCGGGAGGGCGCAATAAAGAACAGCGGCAACCCTCCCGAAGCTTCCGGAAGATTGCCGTTACAGTTGTATATGGCAAAGCAACGCAAAGAAACTTCGCGTTGTTAAGCGTAAATCGAAAAGTTTTTAATAAATGATAATCCCTTGAATACAAGGAGTTAAGCTGAATGCGGGGGGGGGCTTTTG
>JAISXJ010000182.1 GCA_031270565.1 Prevotellaceae bacterium | reverse complement strand
TGGAAGTTTCTCGGTACGCTCGTTTCGGCAGCTACTGTGGGCGGTGTGATGATTATTCTGAACAAGACATACGGCTTTACCGGTGAGGGGGCGCTCGTTGCTCCGCAGGCAAACGCTATGGCAGCCGTTATCGACCCGCTGATGTCCGGCACGGGAGCGCCATGGATTCTCTACGGCATCGGGGCATTGATAGCCATTATTCTTACATTTTGCCGAGTACCCGCTTTGGCATTTGCTTTGGGAATGTTTATCCCGCTCTCGCTGAACGTTCCTCTGCTGGTGGGCGGTGCGGTAGCATGGTTTGTTGCGTCGCGCAGCAAGGATAAAGCCCTTAACGACGCACGTACCGAAAAGGGAACGCTTATAGCTTCCGGATTTATTGCCGGCGGCGCCTTAATGGGCGTGGTGAGCGCAGCGCTCAAATTCGGCGGTATAGACCTCTTCAACAAAGAATGGGTGGAAACAGACGGCGCAAAGTGGCTCGCTTTAGTGATGTACGGCGCGTTAATCGGCTATTTTATTTGGGATACGCTGAGAGCTAAGAAAGAACACTAAGTTCCGTTTTCTTTCGTCATCAACAGACCCGTACAGAGATGTCTTTTTTTACCAACCTTAGGCAGAAGTTAAGCACAACCGATTCTGCACAGAAATCATCGGCGTTAGACCTGTTCAAATACATTGGTCCGGGACTGCTGGTTACGGTTGGTTTTATTGATCCGGGCAACTGGGCATCGAACTTCGCCGCCGGGTCGGAGTTCGGTTATGCCCTGCTGTGGGTGGTAACGCTTTCGACGGTAATACTTGTCATTCTTCAACATAATGTAGCGCATCTGGGTATTGTTACGGGGTTGTGCCTGTCGGAAGCTGCAAATAAGTTTCTGCCGAAGTCCGCCTCGCTGACGACGCTTGGGTCGGCAATAGGCGCTTCCATTGCCACTTCTTTAGCCGAAATACTGGGCGGAGCCATCGCTGTAAACATGCTTTTCAACGTGCCGATAAAGGTTGGCGCAACGCTGGTAACCGTCTTTGTGGTGGTGATGATGTTCTGCTCCGGATACCGGCGTATAGAACGTTACATTATTGCATTTGTGTCGCTTATCGGACTTTCTTTTATCTATGAACTCTTTCTAATTGACGTAGCATGGGGTCAGGCAGCTCTGGCGTGGGTAACGCCAAGCATCCCGCAGGGAAGCATGCTGCTTATAGTAAGTGTGCTGGGCGCTGTGGTGATGCCGCATAACCTGTTTCTCCATTCGGAGGTCATTCAGAGCAGAGAATGGAACTTGCAGGATGAAAAGGTCATCGAAAAGCAACTTAAATACGAGTTTCTCGACACCTCTCTTTCTATGGCGATAGGATGGGCTATTAACAGCGCTATGATTATCTTAGCCGCTGCCACTTTTTTTACAAACAACGTAACAGTCAACGACCTTCAGCAGGCGCAATCGCTGCTTGAGCCGGCGCTTGGAAGAAGCGCGGCGGTTGTCTTTGCGCTGGCGTTACTTTTGGCGGGCATTTCGTCGGCAATGACATCCGGCGTGGCAGCGGGGTCTATCGTTGCGGGAATGTTTAATGAACCCTACAATATCAAGGATATTCATTCGCGGCTTGGTATCCTGCTGTCGCTGGGGGCGGGATTACTGATTGTCTTCCTCATCGGCGACCCGTTTAAGGGGCTGATTATCTCGCAGGCAATACTCAGTATTCAGTTGCCTGTTACCATTTTTTTGCAAGTGCGCCTGACCTCTTCGCCCAAAGTAATGGGCAAATATGCCAACCGTCCCCTAACTAAATGGCTGCTCTACGCGATTGCGCTGGCAGTAACGGCGCTTAATGTGCTGTTGTTGCTCAGTTTCTTTGTGGATATTTCGTTTACCGGATTCTAATCCCCCGTTCTGGTATGTCAAATATATGGGCGGAGGCGGTAAAGCTAATCAAACAGGAAGCTGTTGCGCTTGGCTTTGATGCCTGTGGCGTGGCTGACACAGAACCTTTTGAAGAGCCTGCAACCCATCTTAAGACATGGCTGGAAAAAGGAATGAACGGTACAATGCAATACATGGCGACTCATCTTGCTGAACGTATCAGCCCACGCTGTTTGATGCCGGAGGCACAAAGCTGTATTGTTGTTCTAATGAACTATAAACCGGCGCAGCTACAGCCGTCGGACGCGCCTCAAGTGGCAAAATATGCGTATGGAAACGACTATCACTACATTATTCGGCAAAAACTCGTTAGGCTGCTTGACCGCATCAATACGACGGTTGCGCCGTGCAAAGGGATTGCCTGTTGCGATACGGCGCCGGTATTGGAACGCGCTCTGGCGGTACGCGCCGGACTGGGATGGATTGGTAAGAACGGTCTGCTGATTCATCCCGTAACAGGGTCTTATTGCCTTATTGGGGAACTGCTTATTGACCTTCCATTGCCGCCGGATACGCCGAAAAAGGAACGTTGCGGCGCTTGCAGACGCTGTCTGGATGCCTGCCCTACCGGCGCTCTGATAGCGCCTTACCTGCTGAATGTCGAAAAATGTATTGCCTATCAAACAATCGAAAATCACCGTGATATTCCTCAAGACCTTTTACCGAAAATGGGCAACTGTCTTTTCGGTTGCGACAGCTGTCTGGATGCCTGCCCTTGGAACAGAAAGGTTACTGAACACACTCACAGGGAACTCGACCCACTGCCCGAACTCTTTTCGCTTGAATGGAACTCGCTGACACGCGGACAGTTTAACCGTATTTTTCGCTATTCACCCCTGCGTCGTGCCGGATGGCAAAAGATTCGCACACGCCTTTCAGGAATAGTGAATAACGAATAGTTATTAGTTATTAGAGTGTAGTTATTAGTTAGTAGGGAGTTGTCCTGAAGGGATATTATTTTCATAACCGCAGGTCAGCGACCTGCGGAAAACGACGCCCTCCTATCCACTGCCTGATAAGGCAGGATAGGTGGAGTGAATCACTATAAAAGTATATGTCCTAACGGACAAAAACGCCTGCTTAAAGCCGTTTTTCTATTGATATAAATGCCCTAACGGGCAAAAAAACGGCTTCCCAGACTGCCTGAAAGGCAGAATTTTCATAACCGCAGGTCAGCGACCTGCGGCACAAGCACGACACACCAACCACTGCCTGAAAGGCAGGACAGGGTTCATTATTCATTACTCGTTATTCACTTTATAACGCCTCAAAAGAAAGGCATTAATCTCTTTCATATAAAAATAAAAGCCCCTCGCGGGGCTTTTATGTTATTCACTATTCGTTATTCACTTTTAACTAATAAATTAACCGCATATTCTATCAGGGTATCATAGCCTGAAGATATGTCGTCGGAGGCAAGGGCTATTTCAATATCCGGAGCAATGCCAAATTCAATGTGCTGCATCGCAGCATCAAACATCGGCACAGCCGAAAAACGCACCATCCAGCCGCACGGTAATTCGCTTGATAATGGCATTCCGCCACCGCCGCCCGTCATGCCACCAATAACCGTTACGTTATCTGCCTGTTTTACCTGACAAACAAATTCATTGGTCGCGCTGTAGCAACGACGATTCGTCAACACCACCACCCGACGGTCAGACCAGTCAACGGATGCATCTTCGGGGTCGGCATAAAGCGGTTGAGGCGACGAAAAATCGTTATGTCCCATGCCTGTCTTGTGGCGAATATAGCCCGTCAACGTTTTCTCTCTGAAAAAACACGCCGCCAGCGCCGAACTGTATGTAATCATTCCTCCGCCATTGTTTCTCACGTCAATAATAATGCCTTTGCAGGAGGCAAAAAACTTGTCAATATAATTCATTCCGGAAAAACTATTCGAGAAACTGGCGTACCGAATATATCCAATCTCCCCCGAAGCAATGGTTGTGTATTGAAATCCTCCTGCCTGACGGTAGTCATTTCCCAGATAACGGTCGGAATAGATGAGGCGGTCATCGAAATTAGCGGGATAATTCTCAAACCATCCGCGACAACGTGACACATCGAAAGAGGAATAAAGATTCACGTGTCCGTCCTGCAGCGTATCAAGCATCTCTGCAAGAAGGTCGAACAGCTCTACCTCATTGCGTACCTGAGCAAGTTGTGGTTCGTAGAGGGCTTTTACACCGTTCCAGTCAATCTGTTTGGCATCGAAATAGCAATATTTTGTGTCAAGGATTGTCCACAGAGCGTCGAAATTGGCTTGTGGGGAGAAATCGCGGACAAACGTTCCCTTGCACGCCGTGCAAAGCACAACACCGGCAAGCAGCAAACGGGAGACAAGATATTTCATAAAGAATCGCTTTTTTATTTGGTGAAACAGCTAATGATAAATGTTCCATTCTGTTTTGCCGCGTTCGCGTTCCATAATAAAAATAACGTCGGCTAAACAGCGGTCGTTGAAAGAGAAGAAACGTTTTCCGGAGGCAATCATTTTGCAGTATTCAGCGTAAATGTGCTGTTTCGATTGCCACGCACACCTCAGGAAACATTCCCGCGACGGGTCAATAAACGAATGATGTACGATAAAAAGCCTGTTCTGAAAGGATAGCCTCACGCCGCGACTTTGTTTTCTGAAAAAGAAATCAATCATCGGCTGTGGATTTTCGATAAGCTGCTCCACCTGCCCGTGCATAGCCGCAGGCACAACTGTCCCTTTCAGGTCAAACGTCCATTTGTCGTTAAAAAGCAGGTCATAGTTTTTGTCGCGACTATTGGGATTGGGTGTTACATTGTCATTGAGAGCAAAAAGGTACTCATCGCAACGCGCACACTGCCAGACAAACCAGCGCCGTTCAAAATAGGCTTGCATCGGAGCATCCAACGAGGCGACAGCAGACTTGAGTTCCTGATAGGAGGCAATGCGAAAAAGGTTGAGAGTGCGGTCATCATGATTATTCTGAACACGTCCCCACCGCAACGGCGCTGTTCCTGCAAGGCGTCTCAAATCTGCCGAAAGCTGCTCAAATTGTCGGGGCGTCATCTCATTCTAACTGCAAATCCTTAATGATTAAATCTATTTGCGTATCAAAATCATTAAGCAGCCGACGGAAATAGGCACGTACAATTTTGTGGTCGTGCGTACCGTTCGGGTGATTGACCCGCGCAATAAATTCATCGTGCAGACCTGAAATACGTTTTACGTGTTCATAAAACCGTTCTTGATCACCTTCGGGGGCTGCTTCAGCCTGAATCAAACTCAGGAATAACAATTCTGTTGTTGTGTTGTGAATAAGCGCTTTAATATCTCTACGTTTTGCCATAATCCGGACAGGTTTTTAATTGTAAATATTAAAATTGAAAAATAACGGCACAAAGGTACGCCTTTTAGTTGTTAGTTAGTAGAGTTTAGAGTTTAGTTTTTTTTAAGTTTAGTTATTAGCCGGTTATATCAATAGAAAAACGGTTTTAATTTTTCACAGGATTACAGGATGCTCAGGATAATTATTTTTCATTCCTTCATTTCTTCATCCCCTCATTTCTTCATTCCTTTGTCAAAACCTGCTATCAGATACGAAAAGGCGATAAAACATACCGTTATGATGACAACCCATAATCCAACTGTCTGTAAGCCGTATGTTTCATAGTCAAGGAAAAAATAGGGAAATTTGGCAATAGCGCCTGTTCCGAAATCATAAACGCCTCCGAAGAATTTATATATCGCCGTATAGCCAACATAATAAAACGGAAATGCTGTCCAACCCAGCGGATGCCACATTTTAATTTGCCCCTTTTTTTCAAACAAAACATAATAGACAAGCGCTAAAAGCGGCACAATAAGGTGTAGAAGATTGTCAGCCATAGCAATTAATGGCGCCTGCTCTACTGTTGCTTCTCCCCAGAATGGTTTTAGTACAAATTGAGTTATTATGCCGGTCAAGAGTATTGAAGTTAACGCCATTCCTTTAAAAAACACATACCATTTTACAGCGCCGGTTTTATTTTTTAATTCTAAAACCAGAGTTACAACTGCCGCAATTAAACATAACAGATTACTTTGAATGGTAAAAGTCGATAAGATTGTAGTCCTATCTGACCGCACAAGGAAGATAACAATTCCGACAAGTGCACAGACAATGATTAAAACGTTGAAAATTATTCGTGTAATTTTCCATTTGTTTGCAACAATTTTTTCCATAACATAAATTTTAAAGGTGTATTAAGCAATCGTTTTTTTGAATTTTCCGAATGCGAAATTACTGTTTTTTCCATATATTGACAAACCTCGCATAATCCGGTTAAATTTTTTTTTGAGGAGTCAGTTTATAGTTGTCAGAGTGTAGTTTTTAGAGTGTAGAGTGTAGTTTTTAGAGTGTAGAGTGTAGTTTTTAGAGTGTAGAGTGTAGTTTTTTGCCCGTTAGGGCATATACTTTTATAGTGGTTAGTTAGTAGTGAGTTGTCCTGAAAGGACATTATTTTCATAACCGCAGGTCATCGACCTGCGGAAAACGACACCCTCCTATCTACTGCCTGACAAGGCAGGACTTCTTAATCACTTGTCGCACCTTTCAGGTGCAGATTCGAGAGGCGACTTTTTCCGCAAACTGCGCTATCGCTTGTATGCGGTTATGAAAATTCTGCCTTGCAGGCAGTCTGGGAAGCCGTTTTTTTGCCCGTTAGGGCAACATCTTCATAACCGCAGGTCAGCGACCTGCGGAAAACGACGCCCTCCTATCCACTGCCTGACAAGGCAGGACTTCTCAATCACTTGTCGCACCTTTCAGGTGCAGGTTCGCGAGGCGACTTTTTCCGCAAACTGCGCTATCGCTTGTATGCGGTTATGAAAATTCTGCCTTTCAGGCAGT
>JAISXJ010000177.1 GCA_031270565.1 Prevotellaceae bacterium | reverse complement strand
CAACGGGTGAAAATTTGACCTACAAACAACTTGCTGAAATACTCAAAAAACATTTTGGCGACAAAGCAAATAAAATTTCCACACGAGAAGTTCCAGATTTTGTTGTTAAAATTTTGGCGCTTTTCAATAAAGATTTGAGAATGCCAGCAACGTTTCTTGGTCAAAATACGGCTTGTAGTAACGAAAAAGCTAAGAAAATACTGGGGTGGCAACCACGTTTGGCTGAAGATGCCATTATCGCTACGGCACAAAGTATGTTTGATTTGGGTGTAATCAATGAAGAATAGATAACAATAATAAATAAAAATAATTGTATACGCCCACACTGCACACAACAGGTCTGGTTACGCTTCGCCGCCAGTAGGCGGCGAAGCCTCCACAACGGTTAGGTCATTCCGCTACGCTTCATTCCCACGCCGTTGTTCCGGCACATTTTGCCAGCCCTGGTCTTTGCTACACAAAGCCCTTATTCGGGCTGGCAAAACGTCGCAAACAGCCGAAACGTTATCTGCCATACGCGGACAACGTAGCAGTAATTGACGGGCAGCCGCAAAAAATAAAAACAGTTTAATTGTGGCACGAACTTAAGGATAATAAAAGAGGTACCTGAAAATCACCATTCAGTACAAACCTGTCAACTTTTTTCAGGGAGTGACCACTAACAAGCGGAACAATAAAATTCCTCAAACTTCAAGATATTTGCAGGTTTGAGGAATTTCATCTACCTTTGCAACGTGAAATGTAAAAATAACCCGTATGCGGAAAATTAAAAGAAAGTCGGAACTTGATAAACTTTTTGTTCTCAAAGACAAGAACTTAATAAAAGTTGTAACAGGTGTGCGCCGTGCAGGAAAATCAACTTTACTGTTGCAATTTCAGGAGCTGCTGAAATCGGAGAATCCGAATGTATCGCTCATTTCTATCAATATGGATTTACCCGAATTTCGTTTTCTCGCCGAAAAAAATTGGAAAGAAATCTATGATTACATCAAAAATCTGTTGCAAAAAAATGCAGTGAACTATATTTTTATTGATGAAATTCAGAACATTCCCGAATTTGAAAAACTGCTTGAAGGTCTGTTTGTTACGCAAAATGTTGATTTGTATGTTACAGGCTCCAATGCTTATCTTTTGTCGAGCGAGCTGGCTACTTTGCTTACAGGCAGAGCGTTTGAAATCAATATTTTGCCGTTTTCGTTTGCCGAATATTTGGAATTTACGGGAAAGTCAGCCAATCCTGACCGCGCTTTTGCCGAATACATGCGCACAGGCGGTTTCCCCGAAGCGGTTGGACTTGCCCGATCTGGCGAAAATTTTGCTTACGAATACCTGAAAACCGTCTTTCAATACATTTATGAAAACGATATACTGAAACGCCATACGATCTATCACGAAATATCTTATAACGAAGTGGTTAATTTCTTGATCGACAGTGTTGGGTCAAGTGTTTCGGCGAGAAATATTGCCGGTGTTTTAACGGCAAACGGTAAAAAAATTGACAATAAAACCGTGTCGAAATACATAGATACACTCGTTAAAGCGTATCTTTTTTACAAAGTAAATCGTTACGACAGAAAAGGAAAGCTACATTTGGCAACGCAGGAAAAATACTATCTTGCAGATTCAGGCTTGCGGTATGCGCTACTTGGCAAAGAATTTACGGCAGACGCGGAACATTTGCTCGAAAATATCATTTTTCTTGAATTGAAACGCCGAAATTCACAGATCTGGACAGGAAAAACGGATAATCTCGAAGTCGATTTTGTTGCCCGCGATAAAAACGGCTACACAAAATATATTCAGGTGGCATACACCGTAAAAGAACAAAAAACGCTTGAACATGAACTTGCTCCATTTACTAAAATTCCCGACTTTAACGAGCGGATACTTATCACAATGGACTACGAAACCGGCAGTCATAACGGCGTAAAACAGATGAATGCTATTGATTGGCTTTTAAATAATTGAGAAAACTGTTTGAAAGATGAGACACTGCAAAAAAAATCGTGCGACGCGACCCTAAACCGACAACCGACAGACAGAAATGGAAGTATTATTTCACTTCATATTTGAACTGATAAAAATCTCAATTTCGGGTTGCATTTATGCAACATTGGCGCTTTGGACTTTCAAGATTATCGGACATTACAAACCCGACAGTTGGTTTGGCAAAGTTTCAAAGAAAAAATTACGGCTTTGGTTTTTAAGCGGACTTGTTATTTCGGTTGGACTTTTCTTTTTTATGTTCACTTATTTTGGCGACCATGGACTTGGCGACAGTGCAATAGTTCCCGTTGGACATTTTAAGGTTGTAAGACAGATAAACGGCACAGACACGTATTTACAAAACTCAAAAGGCGACCAGTTGGGAATAAAAAATTTCACCTTTGACAAAGACAATCTATACGCAGAAACGCAAGGCGAATTTAATGGTGAAAATGGCGACTATGTGATTTGGAATTTACGAACTGACAGTTGGACTTATTACAAAACAAAAGACGATTATTTGAGTGT
>JAISXJ010000131.1 GCA_031270565.1 Prevotellaceae bacterium | reverse complement strand
TTCCGAAACACCCAGTAGATGCAAAATACTACAGGTAAAAACAGGGCAAAATCAATAGAATTAAAAAGCATCTTGAAAAATTTTGCGCAAAGGTACTAAAAAGCATAATACAATTTATATATCCATACCTTTTCTCATGGTCGGCGAATCACTGACCGCCAATCGCTAAAAAAGACGTACCTTTGCCCCCCTAAGAGTTTCAAGCTGGAGGTCGCGGGTTCGAATCCCGTTTGCCGCTCTGTCAGTGAAAAACAAACGTTTTAAGCAGCGAGAGCAGAGGCAAACTTGTTTGACTATGCCAAGTCGCGCAAAACGACTAATTTTAATGAACAAATAAACCACAAAACAAATGAGTGAAATTGTAAAATTCAGTCAAGTTGAAGAAAAAATCTTGACTATTCGCAACCAACAAGTAATCCTTGACAGCGATGTTGCGGCATTGTATGGTGTAGAAACAAAGCGTGTAAATGAAGCCGTAAACAATAATCCGGACAAGTTTCCGGCTAATTACATCCTTCAACTTACCGGAGACGAATGGAAAGAAATGAAGTCGAAATTTTCGTCTTCATTAACAGCCGGCGGGAAAGTAAAACTTCCCAAAGCCTTCACCGAAAAAGGCTTGTATATGCTTGCCACCATCCTAAAAAGCGAAAGGGCAACGCAAACAACCATTGCGATTGTAGAAACGTTTGCAAAGATACGGGAACTTGCCCGTACCGTCTCTGAACTGTCTGAAACGACTGAAGATTTTAAGCAAAAATCACTGATGCAACAGGGTGGTGAGATTATAGCAGATATTTTGGGCGACGACTTGAAGATAACGGATACGGAGACAAGCATCGAATTAAATTTTGCCATAATGAAATTCAAACACACAATCAAACGCAAATAAAACTGTATTGAGTATACAAAACACAAGGTATTTTTTCTAAACAATCTGTATAATAACGTATTTGTAAGCGGTTTCCGAGCTATGTTAACTAAAATTATTCCACAAGAGGCAGTCAATCAAACTCAATCTCTTTTAGAGGCGTCCGAAGCGATTGTTATTGTTACGCACATCTCTCCTGACGGCGATGCTTTGGGGTCGTCTTTGGGGCTGTATTGGATGCTCAAAGAAATGAACAAGACTGCAACAGTGATAACGCCCAATCGGTTTCCGCATTTTCTGCAATGGTTGCCCGGCGCATCCGACATTGTCGTTTTTGAAGAGGATAAATCTGCCGCAGAGCAAATCATACACGCTGCTGACTTGATCTTTTGCCTTGATTTTAACTCTGCTTCCCGCATCAACGGCATGCGCACGGCAGTGCTTGATGCCAACGCCTCACGCGTAATGGTGGATCACCATACACATCCCGATATGCTGTGCGATGTGGTGATTTCACACCCTGCAATCGCCTCCACAAGCGAACTGGTCTTTCGTTTAATATGCAGAATGGGATACAGGGAATACATCACACTGCCTGCTGCAGAGGCTATCTATACCGGTATGATGACAGATACAGGCAATTTTTCGTATAACTCTCAAAGTCCGGAGATCTACTCCATCATTCACGAACTGTTACTTATCGGCATTGATAAGGACGCCATTTATCGCCGCGTATATAATAATTATTCCGCCGACCGTATGCGTTTGCTGGGGTATTGTCTGTGCAGTAAAATGACTGTTTATCCTGAGTTTCGTGCGGCAATCATCGTTTTGACTAAAGAAGAAACCGACCGTTTCAACTATCAAATCGGCGACAGCGAGGGCTTTGTCAATGTGCCGCTGTCGATTAAAGATGTGGATATTTCCATTTTTGTTCGGGAAGATAACGACAAAATAAAACTTTCGTTTCGTTCACAGGGGGATATTGTCGTTAATCGAATGGCAGAGGCGTTTAAAGGCGGCGGGCACAAGAACGCCGCCGGAGGCGAGAGCTATATGTCGATGGATAAAACAATACAAAAACTTCAGACACTCATTAGCCACTGGGAGGATTACCAGTAAGAACAATTCCTTAGCCTGAATAACTCAATCTCTTTTTCCTGAAAAACTGCGCCCGATAGCGCAGTGCAAGGCTGATGCATTTTTGCGTATCAAAATGGCGTAATTCAGCGTATCGACGAACAATGTGAGAAAGTTCGGCGTCCGTCCCCATAATACGCTCGAAGTTTTTACACCCCAGCCTCATACCAATGCTGCCAAAAAACATACGGTTCAAGTCAACCAGTTCCAGATAGACGGCAGCGTTATTATCAAGAGAAAAAAGAATATTACCCATAGAGAAATCCTTATGCAGGATGCCGTGCTCGTGCATGGTTGCTGCAAGTTTTGCTAAGGCGTCAAAGATGGCGGAACGGTCGAATGACGACGATTCTGTCAAAATAATCTCGCGCAACTGGTGGCGACACACCGACATCAGGGTCACATAATAACTCTTATATAGAAATCCGAAATAACGTTCTTCCACAAAAGCCACGGGCGCCGGCGTACCGATGCCGCATTGCAACAGTTTTTTGGCATACAGAAAGGATCGTCGCGCCTTTGATTTCCGGAGAAACCCATAAATCAGACGATTGATGCCGATAGGAATTTTGTAGGATTTAATCACTAAATCAATGTTGTTATAAGCAAGGCGCTTGGTGGTGTTACGCGCCTGCTGAATGATGCTCCCCTGTTGGTCGAATATCAAATTAATATTCTCGCATAATTTCAGGCAATGACGCCATTCTTCCGCCACGACAATTGTTTTTCCGTATCCTGCGGACGTATCCTCAGGCAACTGTGCCAAATTCCACAGTGTGCCGGACGGAACGGGCGCGGCAAGCAGGCGTTTAACGGTGTCGATAATTTGCTCCGAAGGGAGTGTTTCCATGCAGGCATAGTCATTACGGAAACATTTCCAGTTGCCGTACACGGTACACGGACGGCATGGCAAATCCATCTGTATGGCGTACTCTTCCGGCTGTTGCCAGCCTGAAAATCCCCCGTAAGGGTGCGTCGCGCCCCAGATTGATACAACCGGTACTCCCACTAAGGATGCCAGATGCATATTTGCCGAATCCATTGACAACATCATATCCAGTTGAGACATCAGGGCGAGTTCTCCTTTGAGCGACAGCATGCCCGCAACGACAGTTGTAGAGGGTAACGCACTTGCCCACTGCGACAGCGACGCCTTTTCGTTGCCGTCGCCGCCGAATAAAAAAATCCGGAAGCCCTGCTGCGTGGCAAAATAATTTACCACACAGTACATCTTTTCCATTGGATAAACCTTCCCTTTATATCGGGCAAACGGGGCAATTCCAAGCCATTTCTCTCCCTTCTTTTTCGGCGGCGTAACAAGTGCAAACAGCGACGGGTCGGGCGCTTTGCCATCGAAGTAGCCGCGATAATTATATGTGCAGTCAAAACCCAGCGCAAGAAACACCTGCCTGTAACGCTCAATAGTTGGACGAAGAGGCTGACGCACTTTTCTGTAACGGCGTGTCAGCCGGTGTTTGGCAAAGCGTCCCTTGTTGATATGGGCAAAATGCCGATTGAGTCCGATAAGGGTCAGGCGCAGAATTTTTGTCCTGAGCACGTTGTGCAGGTCTGCCACATAATTGAAGCGATAGGGTAACAGTTGTTTTGCTAAGTGAATTAAATCCCGCAACCGGTGCAAATCCTGTTGAATATCCACGCCGATAAAATGAACGTTTGCGGGACAATGTTCAAAGAGCGACGCAAATTTTGCATCGCTCAACATGTAGAAATGATATTGTGGATAGTTGTGAGCGATAGCGTCAAGAACGGGGAGGGTCATTGCTACGTCGCCAAAGGCGGAAAAGCGAATGACCAGAATACGTACTGCCATTATTTTTTTGTGTATAATACCGGATTAAGCGCAGGATCGTTATACATTTTCATCTGCCTGTAAATCTTCATAAATTTGCGTCCGTGAGCCATATCATCCAGAAGTTGGTCGATGGCAAGGCTAAGGTCGGCGTCCTGTTCGCGCAGTACGGCTAATTTCCGTGCGCATGCCTGTCGATGTGCTTCGTCGCTGTCAGCGCGTTCGACTTCCAGACGCATGTGATAAATTTTAAGTTGCAGAATGGAAAGTCGGTCAATAGCCCAGGCGGGACTTTCGGTATTGACGGTAGCGTCGGGAAGTGGCGGAACGGCATGAAACTGTTCCAGAAAATAGCTGTCAATTTTCTCTACAAGGTCGGTACGTTCCTGATTGGAACGGTCGATATGCCGTTTAATATCCAAAGCTTTCTGTGGGTCAATATGTGGGTCGCGGATTATGTCTTCCAGATGCCATTGAACGGTGTCTATCCAACTTTTTAGATAGAGATAACAGTTAATATCCGGATGTTGAAACGGATTGGAAACAGGTGTATTCACGTGGTCGGTACGATGATAATCTTCTATGGCACGTTGAAAAACGGTGTAACATCTTTGCGTAAATGTTTGCATACAACGGGAATGTTAGATAACGATATATATTTTTGCAACGGACAAAGGTAAGCCTTTTTTTAGTTTTTAGTTATTAGAGTGTAGTTATTAGTGCAGAAATG
>JAISXJ010000110.1 GCA_031270565.1 Prevotellaceae bacterium | reverse complement strand
CTTACTTCCCTACCGCAGGTCGATGACCTGCGGTTATGAAAATTCTGCCTTTCAGGCAGATTCGTGTATTGGCTACGCCGAGGGTTGTTTCGTGGCTAAATTATTTTTGAGGCAGCCCCATGAAAATTACGTCCTTTGGCTTCGCCGATTTTTCAATTCAGGACGGCGTGATATTGACCGGTGTGTAACATGAGTGATTGAAATCGTTTTGTGTGTATACTTTGTGCTATAGCAAGTATCAAGAATTTTCATTATTCATTATTTTCTGGCTCTAAGACGCGATTTATCGCGTCTCTACTGTTCACTATTCCGTGCTTTCGTGTCAGCGGCGATTTTTATTTTATATGTTGACCGTTAGATGGCGTTTGTTGAATAATTTCATGTAATTTTGCAGGTCAAAAAATAAGCCATGTACAAATATGCGTGGCATCAGTACAAAATCTTACTTTATCTGGATTTATTATGAAAAAAATTGTGTCAATTATTGTTTTCGTATTGTTTACCGGTATATTGTCGGCGCAGACATCCGGCGACGCTATTCTGATGACTGTTGATGGTCAGAAAATCACAAAATCAGAGTTTGAGTACATCTATTTCAAAAACAACAACCACAATACGGTCGATCCAAAAACGCTGGACGAATATGTGGAGCTGTTCAAAAAATTCAAACTCAAAGTCATTGATGCCGAGCGTCATGGTATGGATACGCTTCCTTCGTTCAGATATGAACTGGAGGGCTATCGCGGACAGCTCGCAAAGCCCTATCTCATTGATACGGAGGTGGAAGAGGCGCTTTACAAAGAAGCGTATGAACATCTTTTGCAGGACGTAGAGGTGTGTCATGTGTTGCTGAAGTTGCCTGAAAACTATTCCGATGCCGATACTCTTAAGGTCTATAATCGGGCATTGACCATTCGTAAGCGACTGCAAACGGAAGATTTCGGCCAGGTAGCGCTGGAAACCTCCGAAGACCCCTCCGTACAGAATAACAGAGGGTATCTTGGTTTTTTCACCGGACTGATGACGGTTTACGCCTTTGAACAGGCAATGTATTCCATTCCTGTCGGGGAAATTTCCGCACCGGTGCGCACGCCTTACGGTTATCATATTATTAAGGTATTAAGTCGCCGTCCGGCGCGCGGACAGGTGCGTGCTGCACATATTGTAAAGATTGCTTCCGACAAAAAGACGCCCGAAGAGCAGGAAGCCGCCCGTCAGCAGATACTCAATCTCTACAAGCAGATAAAGGACGGAGCGGATTTTGCCGATTTGGCGAAAACACAGTCCGATGATAAACCGTCGGCAGCACGTGGAGGTGATTTGTCGTGGTTCGGTATCGGGCGAATGGTGAAAGAGTTTGAGGATGCGGTATTTGCGCTGGAAAATATCGGCGACGTATCGGAACCCGTACGCACCGGTTTTGGATGGCATATTATTAAATTGCTTGACAAACGTCCTGTTGGCGCTTTTGCAGAAAAAAAGGGAGACATTCAACGGGCAATGCAATACGACGGAAGAGCCAACAAGGGAAAAGAGGCATTGCTTGCACGTCTCAAACAGGAGTATCACTGGACAGAGGATGTCGCCGTGTGGAATGAAGTACTGACATTTGCACAATCCTGTGGCGACATTGATTCAACATTTGCC
This sequence comes from Prevotellaceae bacterium, assembly GCA_031270565.1. Lineage (GTDB taxonomy): Bacteria > Bacteroidota > Bacteroidia > Bacteroidales > Paludibacteraceae > F0058. The sequence continues at coordinate 23,543 of JAISXJ010000110.1, read as the reverse complement.
ACAAAAATCACCACTCTCACCAAGCCTCTCTTCTCCTTTGCTGACCGCGTTTTGACACAAAATCATTTCCTGCGCTATGTAAGCGCCACTTCAGACTATGGAATGGATGCTCTGTCGCTCGTAGAGGCTTCGCGTGAAGATTTTATTGAAAAAGAAATATTGAACTACGAAAATACCCGTCTGGAAGAGAAGTATCCCGATTTTCGCTATCTGGTGCAGGAATATCACGACGGGATTCTGCTTTTCAACATCAGCAACGAATTTGTCTGGAACAGGGCAATCACGGATACAAAGGGGCTGCAAGCTTATTTTGAAGCCAACCGCAACCAGTATGCGTGGGAAAAGCCGCATTTCAAAGGCTATGTTTTCTACTGTAAGGACAAACAGGTGGCAAAGGAGTTGCGAAAAACATTAAAAACACTCCCCCAAGACTCCATTATGGCGTATCTGCACAAACAGCTTAATGCAGACAGCGTATTTGCGGAAGCTACGTCAGGTCTGTGGCAACAAGGTGAGGATGCCACAATTGACAGGCTGGTTTTCAAGGTAAAAGATGTTGACGTAAAAGCGCCGGAGTATCTGCCGGAAGCATTTGTCCACGGGAAAATACTCGCTAAACTGCCGGAAAGTTATACCGATGTAAAAGGACTGGTTACATCCGACTATCAAAATTATCTGGAAGAGGAGTGGCTGAAAACGCTCTTTGAAAAGTATCCGATTGTGGTTGATGAAGCCGTGCTGAAAACAATACGCCCTGCTCATAACGGTCATTAAACATTAAACGCCTATTTTTATCCTTTTTTATGCACACTCTAAAAACATTCGGCAGATACGCCGTTTTATGTTGCTCTCTGTTATTGGCGGGCTGTTCTTTCTTCAGGAAGGAGCTGCCCGCGCAGGTGGTTGCGCAGACCGGAAACGCCATATTAACATGGGAAAATCTGTACAGCGCCATTCCCGCCCGACTGGATTCTATCGACAGCGTCATGTTTGTTCAGAATTACATTGTTAAATGGGCTACCGAAGAGTTGCTCTATGACAAGGCTAAGCGCAACATCCTGAACGTGGCGGAAATTGATGCTATGGTAGCAGACTATCGCAAGGCAATCACCATTCATCACTATCGGCAGTTGCTTACCGAACAGCGAATGTTGCCTCCAAGTGATGCTGAGGTGAAAGATTTTTATGAAGAGCACAAGGACGAATTTCTTTTGGAAGACCCTCTGTTAAAAGGCGTGCTGGTGGCTGTGCCGAACGGTATGCCGAAAATAAAAAATCTCATCGCCGCGATGCGTAAACTGGATGATGACGCCATTCAGTACATTGACAAATATTGTATGCGGTATGCCGTCGAATATGATTTCTTTATGGACAACTGGGTTACTTATAGCGAGTTGCAAAAACGTTTGCCATTACCTTCAGAGGGTAAAAACGCCTATCTGAAAAGACATAAGTTTAATATGTGGCAGGATTCCACTTACCGGTATCTGTTCACCATGACCGATTACCGTCTCATTGGAGATAATGAACCCTTTGAGTTTGTCAAAGAGAATGTTCGACGAACAATCAATAACCAGAAAAAAATGGTATTTATGGCACAGTTTGCCGAGGATCTCTATAACGACGCAATCAGAACGGGCGAGGTAAAGATTTTTATTGAACAGCCGCGAAAAAACGAAAACGATACATTGAAATAATAAGAAAATTAGACAACCAACACAAATAAATAACTTAAAAAGATTATGACAGAAATTCTTATAAAAGCCTTGCAACTGATTTTGAGCTTGTCGCTCTTGGTGTTTGTTCACGAACTGGGGCATTTTGGCTTTGCCCGCCTTTTCAGGGTACGGGTGGACAAGTTTTACCTCTTTTTTAACTGGCGTTTTTCGATTTTTAGAGCCAAAAAGATAGACGGCAAATGGCAGTTCAAGTGGTTTGCCAAGAATCCCCCAGACCGGACAAAACCTCTTTTGGACGAGGAAGGTATCGCCAAAACAGACAAAAAAGGGAATGCAATCCTTGTTCCGGTGCCGGTAGATGAACTGGATGACAGCGACTGGCGAAAACATCCCACCACCGAATGGGGCATAGGATGGATACCGCTGGGCGGATACTGCAAGATAGCCGGCATGGTGGACGAATCGCTGGATGCTGCGGTCATCAACAGCAAGCCACAACCATGGGAATACCGTTCCCGTCCGGTGTGGCAGCGAATTTTGATGATTACAGGGGGCGTGCTGATGAATTTTTTCGCGGCGGTAGTGATTTTTGCCATGATGCTTTTTAGCTGGGGTAAGGAATATTTGCCGGTTAATGAAGCCTATATGGGTTATAATTTCTGTCAAACGGCGCTGGATAATGGCTTTGTCAATGGCGATAAAATTATTGCTATCGACGGAAAACCGGTCTTTCTCAAACAAGAGGCGCTTGAACAGCTGATTATTGACGGAAAACGGCAGGTGCGGGTAGAACGCGCCGGAGACACGGTTGATTTTCTCCTGCCGGAACTATTTGGAGAGATGATGCTCAAAGCCAAAGACACCAAAATATTTATGGCGGAACGCATGCCTTTTGTCATCGACTTGGTTATGGAGAATACGCCGGCGGCAGCGGCGCACCTGCAAAGCGGCGACAGTGTGGTCGGATTGAACGGTAAACCGTTGAGCGATTATGATAACATCATCAAAGAACTTGAGCGTAACAAAAATAACCGGATAACGATTGATATCTTCCGGCACGGCGCTCTGCTCTCCGACAGCATCACGGTGAATGAAAACGGCAAAATCGGCGTACAGCGACGCCACCCGATGTACTATTTCAAGACGTCGCGCGAGGAGTTTGGTTTTTTGAGTTCTTTTCCTGCGGGATGGCAACTTGGCATCGAGACTTTGAGCAGCTATGTAAAACAGTTCAAACTTGTTTTTTCCAAAGCAGGTATGGATAGTCTGGGCGGATTCGGTACTATCGGCAGTCTCTTTTCGGGACAATGGAACTGGCAAAATTTCTGGAGCATGACGGCTTTTCTCTCCATTATACTGGCATTTATGAATATTCTGCCGATACCGGTACTGGATGGCGGCTACTTGCTTTTCCTGCTCTACGAACTGATTACACGCCGTAAACCCAGCGACCGTTTTATGGAAATAGCGCTGCGTACAGGGCTGTATCTGATGCTGGCGTTGCTTATTTTCGCCAATGCAAACGACCTGTTGCGCGTTTTCGGGTTGAAATAATGTCATCTCAATGCTGAATAGAACACGGTGAAGGCGATACGGCATTATTTTCCAAACCTGACGGAGAAGCAAATCGGTCAATTTGAGGCGTTGGAGGCGCTCTATCGCGACTGGAACGGTAAAATCAATCTTATTTCCCGAAAGGATATTGACAATCTTTACGAGCGCCACGTGCTGCACGCACTGGCTATCGTAAAGGTCATCAGTTTTCGAGAGGGTACTTCGGTGATGGATGTGGGGACAGGAGGCGGATTCCCCGGTATTCCGCTGGCAATATTTTTCCCCGAAACGCATTTCCTGTTAATTGATTCGGTCGGAAAAAAGATACGTGCGGCGCAGGCAATAGCCGAAGCGGTCGGATTAAGCAACTGTGCTTTCAGACAGATTCGTGTGGAGGAGGAAAAAAGCAAATGTCATTTTGTAGTCAGTCGGGCGGTGATGCCATTGCCCGATTTGGTGCAATTGGTAAGGAAAAACATCCTGCGCGAGCAGCACAACGCACTGCCAAACGGAATTGTTTGTCTCAAAGGCGGCGAACTGCAAGACGAAATCAAAACTTACAAACGCATTGCCTCGCTCTACAATATCAGTGATTTTTTCAAGGAAGATTATTTTAAAACCAAAAAAGCGGTCTATATGCCGCTGTAAAAAATACGATTCAATATGTTGCAGGTTAAATGTTTTCAGGTGAATCCATTTATGGAGAATACCTACGTTGTTTATGACCGGACACGTCAAGCCGTCATCATTGATTGTGGCTGTCTTTACAGGGAAGAGGAGCAGGCGCTTGAGGACTTTGTCAGAGATGAGCATCTGGAAATCAGGCATGTGATAAACACCCATTTGCATCTGGATCATCAGTTTGGCAATCATTTTGCCTCACAGACCTTTGGCGTCCTGCCGGAAGCGCACCGCGAGGACGAATCTATGATTGCAGGATTGCCTTCGCAGGCAATGCTTTTTGGTATTGCCGAGCGTGTAACAGCGCAGCCACTGGGTGCTTATCTTGCTGAGAATGACATAATAACTTTCGGGCAATCGTCTTTGAAAGCCATTCATGTACCCGGACATTCGCGGGGCAGTCTCTGTTTCTACGCTGCCGATGCGGGGATGATTTTTGTTGGGGATGTGCTTTTTGCGGGAAGCATTGGACGCACCGACCTGCCCGGAGGCAACCATGCTCAACTCATCAGCGGTATTCAATCAAAACTGCTTGTTTTACCGGACGCCACCATCGTTTATGCCGGACACGGCACAGACACAACCATCAAACGCGAACGCGACTGCAATCCCTTTCTCCAAATGTAATAGTCATACAGAAATTGCTAACACTATCATTTCGATTTGCGGGTAAAGCGATTAAGAAACGAGAACGTTGAAAGCGGCAAATCCTTGTATATGACATACACAACAAATGGAATAATCAGCAGTGAACGCCAGAGTAACGTTTGCCACAGCTGGTCAAACGAAAGAAGAAACATCACAAAACTAAGCGCAAAAGCCAGTATGCAGTACTTGCCGATGGCTTTGAGATTGTAGGGGACACGAAAGTGGCGTTGCCCCAGAAAATAGGAGAGTATCATCATTATTGTCAGACTCACCAGTGAGGCAAACACACACGCCATATAGCTGAAACGCGGTATAAGCAGAATATTAATTATCACGGTAATTGTTAAGCCAATCAATGAAAACCACGTGCCGTAAATCGTTTTGTCAATCAATTTATACCAGAGAGAAAGATTATAGAATATGCCCTGAAAAAGATAGGTTATCAGTACGTAAGGCAAGATTTTCATTCCAACACGGTATTGCGGTGCAAGGAGCATGGCAAAAACATCCATAAAGGCAAGCATAAAGAGGTAGATTGCCAGAGATGAGATGACAAAAAACTTCATCACCTCCGCATAGGTTTGCCTGCTGTCGGCATCTTTGTATTTGGCGAAGATAAACGGCTCGTATGCAAAGCGGAAAGCGTAGGTGAACATCATCATCACCATAGCAATTTTGAAACACGACCCGTAGATGCCAAGTTCCTGCATCCCCTCTGTCTGGTCGGGATAGATGTAGGGGAATATGACTTTGTCAATGCTTTGATTCATAATTCCAGCTATGCCAAACAGCAGCAGCGGCATGGAATAACGGAGCATCTTCTTGAGCAGTGCGCCATCGAAATGAAACGCGCCGTTGAAAACAAAGGGTAACAGGGCAAGCGTTACGACGGTGGTGGAAATCAGGTTGGCAACGAATATATATCCGGCGCCATAGTTGGGGCTGTAGAACCAGTCTATCCATTCCGGATGAATGGCATGGATTTTAGGACAGATAACAAGGAATATGATGTTGAAGAGAATATTCACCAGAATCATCATAATCTTCAACATGGCAAATGTAAAGGGACGCCTCTTGAAACGCAGATATGAAAACGGGATGCTGCCGAAAGCATCCATTGCCACCGATATGCCAAGCATTGCGATATATTCCGGATGTGCGGGATACTTGAGCAGGTTGGCGACCGATTGCGAAAAAAACGTTATGCCTGTGGCAAAGAGAATGGAAGTGAAAGCCAGAGTTACCAGGGTAGTGGAATAGACGCGGTTGGCGCGGTCGCTGTCGGGTTCGGACTCGGCGAAACGAAAATAACCCGTCTCCATACCGTAGGTCAGCACAATGATAATAAGCGATGTCCACGCATAGAGATTGGTAACAATACCGTAATCACCGGTGTCAACGAGTATATAAGAGTAGAGCGGCACTAATAACCAGTTAAGAAACCGCCCAACGATACTGCTTATGCCATAAATGGCTGTTTCTCCGGCTAATGCTTTTATTCCCGACATATAATAACAGGTTTGTTTTTTAAAATAATTCTCCTTGCGAAGTAGCTTTTGTACGCCCCAAATGATTATAGGCTAACTCCGTTACCTCTCGCCCGCGAGGTGTTCGTTTGAGAAATCCTTCCTTAATGAGGAACGGTTCGTAAACCTCTTCGATTGTTCCGACATCCTCGCCCAGAGCGGTGGCAATGGTAGAAATTCCCACAGGTCCTCCTCTGAACTTGTCGATGAGCGTAAGGAGAATTCTGTGGTCTATTTCGTCCAATCCATATTTGTCGATGTTCAGGGCTTCGAGCGCGAAACGGGCTATGGTAACATCAATGGTTCCATCGCCTTTCACCTGAGCAAAATCGCGTACGCGACGCAGCAGGGAGTTGGCGATACGGGGCGTTCCGCGACTGCGCAGAGCGATTTCCTCTGCAGCGTCCTTTGCGCAAGGCACTCCCAAAATAGATGCCGACCGTTTGACAATGCCGATAAGCACCGCCTCATCGTAGTATTCAAAATGGCAGTTGATACCGAAACGCGCCCTCAGGGGGCTTGTTAACAGACCGCTGCGGGTGGTAGCGCCAATCAGGGTGAACGGCTCCAAATCAATCTGAATAGACCGCGCACCGGGACCCTTGTCTATCATAATATCAATGCGATAATCCTCCATAGCGGAATAGAGATATTCCTCGACGACAGGACTGAGGCGGTGTATTTCATCTATAAAGAGTACGTCATTACGTTCCAGACCGGTGAGCAGACCGGCTAAATCACCCGGCTTGTCCAGAACAGGACCCGACGTAACCTTGAATCCTACGCTGAGTTCATTGGCGATGATATTTGAGAGGGTTGTTTTTCCCAGCCCGGGAGGACCGTGCAGCAGGACATGGTCAAGCGATTCGGCACGCATGCGCGCTGCCTGTACAAAGACGGCGAGATTCTCAACTGCCTTTTCCTGTCCGCGAAAGTCCGCAAATGACAGCGGACGCAATGCGCGTTCCATTTCGCTGTCGCTTTCGCTGCGTTGATGACGTATGTCGAATGTCTCCATTGTTATTCAGTAGTGGTTGTCAGTTCTCGAAAGATAGTTTCCATATCGTGTTCTATGGTTTTGAGCGTGAGGATAGCAATATTCTCCTCTGTTGCAAATTGAAAGAGAGCCTGTCTGACGTCGGTGGCGGCGGCAATGCGGTAACGCTTCGGGGCAAGCTCCAACACGGATGTAATGGTGGCTGCTGCCGTTTCTATCGGACGTGCCGGCAAGCGGTCAAACTCCACCTCAATGTGCAACAGGCTGTTTTGTGCCGTGATAAGCGCAGCCTCGGCAGCATCTGCCACAATATTTCCCTGATTAATCACCACCACACGTTGACAGATTGCTTCCACTTCCTGCATGATATGCGTAGAGAAAAGTACTGTCTTCTCCCGCCCGATTTCTGCGATAAGGCGACGTATCTCCAGCAGTTGATTGGGATCAAGTCCGGTGGTTGGTTCATCAAGTATGAGTACGGCTGGGTCGTGCAGCAACGCCTGCGCCAGCCCTACACGCTGTCTGTAGCCTTTCGACAGCTGGCGGATACGTTTATGGCTTTCGGCGGCAAGTCCCGTGCGCTCAATCATCTGCTCTATGCGTGCCCGTTTGTTCTTGAGCGCGTGAAAATCTGCCGCGAAGCCAAGATACTCACGCACATACATATCAGGATAGAGGGGGTTATGCTCGGGCAGATAACCGATAAGGCGTTTGGTGGCGAGGTTACGCTCCGTAACGTGCTCACCGCAGACCTCTACCGAGCCGCTGTCAGCGTCAATGTAGCCTGTGATAATCTTCATCAGGGTTGATTTGCCTGCGCCATTAGGACCTAAAAAACCGACGATTTCACCGGAACCAAGCCCGAATGAAATCCTATTCAGCGCTCGTTTCCCACCATACGTTTTAGTGATATTCTGAATTTGAACGGACATGTTTTTCTTTTTTGTAGAATAGAGTAGTGTATATGCCCTTGTACGATTTCATAACGGGACAACAGGGCGTTTCAAGTGACTGCAAATGTACACAAAATATTTGAAGCGACGTCTCAGGCGTAAGTTCAGGCTAATTCTTTTTTTGAGGCGCTATAAAAAGAATGAATAAAGTCCTGCCTTGTCAGGCAGTGGATAGGAGGGTGTCGTTTTCCGCAGGTCGCTGACCTGCGGTTATGAAAATAATGTCCCTTCAGGACAACTCACTACTAACTAATAACTACACTCTAATAACTAAAAACTACACTCTACTAACTAAAAACTAAAAAAGCCCCCATCGCTGGAGGCTTCTTTTTTTCTTGGCTCTAATAACCGTAGCTGTCTATTGCGTATACACATCGTTGGACGCTGCGCCAGCAGAGCCATTTGCACCATTGCTGGCAGAGCCCTTATCACCTCTTGTGCCGCCTGCGCCGCCTGTGCCGCCTGTGCCGGTATTGCTCGTAACCGTACCATTGTTGGTGAACGTGCCACCCGATGCCTTATACACTCCGCCTACGCCTCTGCCGCCTACGCCGCCGTTGCCGCCGCTGCCGCCGTTATTACTACCACAACTGCCACCCTCAAAACCATTACCGCCATTACCGCCATTACCGCCTTTGCCGGTATTGCCGCTGATAACAGCGCCGGTCTCTATTTTGAACGTGCTGCCCGATGCCACATACACTCCGCCTGTGCCTGGTCCGCCTGCACCGCCGCCGCCACCACCGCCGCCTCCGTGCGCGCAACTTTTGCTGCCGCTGCTACTACCACCAGCACCGCCTGCGGCGCCGCCGCCTGTGCCATGACCTGTACTGGTACCGCCCTCTTGGCCGCCGTCGTGTTTGCCGCCGTTGGGGGAGCCGCCTGTGGCGGTACTGCCGTGGGCGCCTGCGTAGCCGGGGAGCCCGCCGGCACCGCCCTCGCCGCCGTTCCCGGCTCCCCAGCCGACACCTCCTCTTCCACCACCGCCGCCGCCGGCGCCCGGGTCGGCTCCAGCGCTAGCATTTCCGGCGTCGCCGCCGCCGTTGCCACCGTTGCCACCTATGCCTTTGTTGCCGCTAATAGTCGCGCCGGATTGCATGGTGAATGTACCACTCGACACATACACCCCACCGACACCGCTTTCGCCATCGGTGTTGTCCTTGATAGCCGCGCCGGCTCCCATCACAAGGGTACCGCCATTCACATGGATGACGGGGGCGGTATTGTCTGTCTCACCACTGGTTGCCCCGCTCTTCAGTCCCTTAAAAGTGATGTTCTTCAAGGTCAGCGTTACGCCGTCATTCACAGTGATGAATGGAGCAGCCGTAGTGGGCGCTGTGCCGGTCAGGTCTATTACCTTGCCGCCGCCGTCTATGGTTAGTACTGTGGGACTAGTGGTGTTCTTCGTAAGTACCAGCCCCCCTACGCCTACGTCCGTAGTTGAGGTATAAGACACGTCCTCTCCACTTGTCAAATTCAACTGAATGTTTAGGTAACTGACGCTCTTGTTCGTCTTTATCAAGTCTATGACGCTGCCACCACTTCCCGTTTCATTACTAAAGGGACCGGCAAAGGACAGAAAGTTCGATGCGTCGTTTGTATAGCCGGAGTAAAAGTTGTATTTTACGGCACGCAGACGCCAAGTGTAAATTTCGCCGACAATCAGACCGGAGTCATCGTAAGTGATAACACCGGCGGCGGGGAACGCAATAACGGTATAGTCGTTTGTGCTTGCTGCGTCACCGAGCTTGCGTTCCAGTTCGTAGGTTGCGCCGGCGGTCGGACTGGCAATCCAAGTGAGCCTAACCGTTTCTTGTCCGGTGATTGTTACCGCAAGATTGGACGGGGCGACGAGAGGCGTTGAGAATCCGCTGCCGCCAATGTAATTCCATTTGTTACCGTCCCAGGCATAGAGACCGATACTGCTTGGATACAGCCATTCGTTGGTGTTGTAAACGATAGCGCCTGTCAAATTGGGGTTTACATCGTTATTTGTTTCGTCGATGCCCGGAAAGAGGTTATCGCCGACAGGAATCTTTTCCAAATCGGTCAAATAAACATTAGACAGCGCCAGCCCACCCTTAACGCCGTTTTGTGGATTCAAATCTACAATAGTCCCTGCTTTTGGCAGGTCGCTGCCACCAATAGTTACCTGCGCCGCAGCATAATTGGCGACGCTTAGAAATGCTGCTACGAGAGCAGCGAAAAGAAATTGATTTGATTTTTTCATAATAAATACGTTTTAAATTAATTGATAGATATAGTTGAAAAATAAAAAGTCAATTGTAATAACCCCGCCTGTGCGGGCATGATAGCGTTCTTTTTTCTTTTTGAACACTGATTAGACACGATTTGCACAGATAGAAATCTTGCGTTAATCTGTTAAATCTGTGTCATCTGTGTTCTGTTTTTTCTTTCATACTTTGCGGATTCCTTGCGTCTTTGTGGTAAAAATATTAAACCACAAAGAGCACAAGACTTGTCCCGCCAAAGCGGGAGATTTTTTCACAAAGGGCACAAGGGCATTTATTGGTTTTATGTTTGTAACGAGACAGGTCGTTAAAAAACGACCGACCAACTAACTTCTCGTCAGAGACGAGGAGCTGTGGAGGCAATAAAACACAACGGCAACCCTCCAGACCATTCCGGAAGATTGCCGCAATAATTGTATATGTATATAGTGAAAAAACGCAAAGAGACTTCGCGCTGATAACCAGTAACAAAAAAGTTTTTAATAAATGATAAGCCCTTGAATACAAGGAGTTAAGCTGAATGCGGGGGGGGGCTTTTGTAACGAACTTACTTTTAGCCGGTTGAACCGTCTAATCTGAAAAAATGGTGAATATAGAATCCCAGATGTAAGCATCTTTTTATTGATTTTAGATGTGAACAATAACGGCGGCAAAGATAATACTTTTTTTAGTTATTAGTTAGTAGAGTGTAGTTTTTAGTGAAAAATATTTTTGCGTGCTTTTATTTCTCTGTGTCTCTCTGTGTGTTCTCTGTGTAACTCCGTGCAATATGAAAATTTGGCTACTCTCGCTGCTGAATTTCACAGAGAAGCACAGGACTTGTCCCGCCAAAGCGGGAGGTTTCACAGAGTTACACAGAGATTTGTCCCTTCGGGACAGCATTATTCGTTATTCACTAACAACCGCTTTTCAGGAATGGTTGAAATATTCGTAAAGAACAATACACGCCACACCAACAATCACTCCCAGAATAATGAACCACACTACCTTTTTAGCATCTTCCTGTGCCCGTTTTGAGGGCTTGCGTCTCTGCGCAGGACGCCGTTTGCCGGAAGAGGTCGCTTTTCGTTTCTTGTTTGCCATCATATCAAATTAACCGCAACGAGATGCGCTCTCAGAAAAAGAGTAGCTGCACAATAACATAAATCGGCAACAGAACAATCAGCGAGAACGTAAACATATAAGCAAAGAAACTCGGCATGGGTATGCCATTTTCTTCGGCAATGGCTTTTACCATAAAATTGGGACCGTTTCCGATGTATGTCATAGCGCCGAAGAAGACGGCGCCAACGGCAATCGCCTTGAGAAGAATCTCCGGAACACCCGCTACAAGCGTCCCTATTTCCGGTAAGCCCTGCGCTACACTGTGAAAGGCAAGCGCTGTGGGCGCGTTATCCAGAAATGAACTCAACGCGCCTGTGGCATAATAGAAATGCCACGGGGAGTGCAGACCCATCGTTGCCGCATGCTGGTTAAGATACAGCAGAGCAGGCGTCATCGTTACGAAGATGCCCAGAAACAATGCCGCTACCTCCAGAATAGGCGTCCATGTGAATTTGTTTCTGGCGCGGACATCCTTTTTGGTCAACAGCACAGAGGCAATAATCAGCAGCGTCAGGGCAATCTCACGCAGGAACTTGACAAATATCGGCGCATGCGGAGCGTTCATTTGCGGAATGTATTCGGCATTCACAAATGCCACCGACAGGATAACCCCCAGTAACAGGACAAAGTTGATATTGCCGTGAGTGCGGAAAGGCGTTTTTTCGCGCAAATCGGCGGAGATTGCCGTCCAAGCCTCCCTTTTGAAGTAGTAGTATTTATCCACCAGATAATAAATTGTCAGTAAAGCAACGCCTGTTACCACCCACTGAGGTAAGAGTTTCAGAAACCACGTGAACTCCGCCCCACGCAGATAGATTAAAAACAGCGGAGGGTCGCCCAGCGGCGTGAGCAAGCCGCCACAGTTTGCCACCGCCGCAATGAAAAACAATACCGTATGCGTCTTGAACTTGCGTTGCTGATTGGTGGTCAGGACGGGACGAATTAGCAGCATCGCTGCGCCGGTTGTACCCATAATGGATGCAAGCACATAGCCAATGGCAAGATAGGTTGTGTTAACTGAAGGTTTTGCCTGCAGGTCGCCACTGAGATGAATGCCCCCCGTTATGACAAACAGTGCGCAGAGCAAAATGATAAACGGCAAGTAATCGAACAGAATCTGATGCTCCAGCTCCGTCGCCATGCCGTTAGCAAGCATAAAGCAAACAATGGGAATACTCAGGAGAAGCGATACAATCAGCTTATTACGGTTTTTCTCCCAAAAGTGTTCAAAAAACAAAGGCGCAACAGCGATAACAAGCAGTTGCACGACAAAGGGAATTAACGCCCAAACGGGAATTTGCATAGTCATTACGTATTAATGGAGCGACACACGGAGGTGTCTGTTTTTGACGCCGCAAAGGTAATGCTTTTTTCAGTTTATAGTTTGTAGAGTTTAGTTATTAGTTATTGGCTACGCCGAGGGTTGTTTCGTGTATTTGTGGCTAAATTCCTCTCCTAAGAGGTCGTTAAGGACATTAAGGACGTTAAGGGGACAAACTGATGACTGATGACTGATGACTGATGACTGAAAACCGACAATTGACAATTGACAACCGGCAACTGATAACTAAAAAAAAGGCGTATCTTTGCAACTTTAAAATTAAAATGCTTATGTCTCTATTATCACGTATTTCAGCAACTCGGTTTCGTTATAAAGCAGCCCGCGTACTTTTACAGCGCCCACACTCTTCACATTACCTGCCATTTGACAGTATCAAAACAATGCTGTTACTCTCAGAATGTGAAACAGAAGCCGACCTGCACGACATCGTCTATGCCATAGACTTGTTAACTCAAGCAGGAAAAACAGTGGACGCCTACTGCTATTGCTTCAAACCGTCAACAGATGCCCCCCCGCACAGCGCAGTACGGTTATTGAACAGGCAGGATACGGATTTGACCATGCGTCCGAAGGTTGCCATTCTCAAACCCTTTTCCCGAAAACATTACGATGCCGTGATTGACCTGACAGCCGGTCTCTGTCTCCCGTTGCGCTATCTGTCGCTCTACGCAAACACCTCGCTGCGATGCGGAAAGGACTGGGGTAATTTCCGTATTGATATTCAAAACAGACAGGCGTCGCCCGACAATGCCTCCGAACCTCTGTCCGACAGACGTTATTTATTACAGCAGATTATCCATTATTTGCAACAGTTTAAATAAGAACACAAACAGTTATTCCCGTCGAATACTGTTTCATAATTAAAAAGTACTTTTGCACCTCATTTTTTTAAAATTATTTTATGACCTCCTACAAACGAACTCTTGTAACAACCGCATTGCCTTATGCCAATGGTCCCGTGCATATCGGACATCTGGCGGGCGTGTATGTGCCTGCCGATATTTATGTGCGCTATCTGCGCCTGAAAGGTGAAAATGTACTGCATATTGGCGGCTCTGATGAACACGGCGTACCAATCACCATTAAAGCGCAGAAGGAAGGCATTAAGCCTCAGGCTGTGGTTGACCGTTATCATACACAGATAAAGACAGCCTTCGAGGAGTTTGGCATCTCCTTTGACATCTATTCGCGTACCTCGTCGCCAACGCATCACAGGGTTGCCTCCGAGTTCTTTAAAACCCTTTACGACAAAGGAGAATTTATTGAACAGACCTCAGAACAGTATTTCGATACGCAGGTGAATCAATTCCTTGCCGACCGTTACATCACAGGCACGTGTCCTCACTGCAAAAATCCGGATGCCTATGGCGACCAGTGCGAAGCGTGCGGGACTTCGCTCAGTCCGCTTGATTTGATTTCTCCCAGGTCTGCCATCAGCGGTAGTGTACCGGTGCTTAAAGAGACCAAACACTGGTATCTGCCTCTGAATAAACACGAGGATTGGCTGCGTCAGTGGATTCTGGAAGAACATAAGGAATGGCGGACAAATGTTTACGGACAATGCAAGAGCTGGCTGGATATGGGGTTGCAGCCACGCGCGGTAAGTCGCGACCTGGATTGGGGCATTCCCGTACCGCTGCCGGATGCAAAAGGAAAGGTGCTTTATGTCTGGTTCGATGCGCCCATCGGTTATATCAGCAATACCATTGAGCTGCGTCCGGACGACTGGCAGTTGTGGTGGAAAAACGATGAAACCCGTCTGGTGCATTTCATAGGAAAGGATAATATCGTTTTTCACTGCATCGTCTTTCCTGCCATGCTGAAAGCAGAGGGGAGTTTTATTTTGCCTGATAACGTGCCTGCCAATGAGTTTTTGAATCTCGAAGGAGAGAAAATCTCCACCTCGCGCAACTGGGCGGTTTGGTTGCACGATTATCTGAACGATTTCCCCGGTCAACAGGATGTGCTGCGTTATGTGCTTACCGCCAATGCGCCCGAAACAAAGGACAATGATTTTACGTGGAAAGATTTTCAAGCCCGCAACAACAACGAGCTGGTGGCTATTTTCGGCAACTTTGTGAACAGAACAATCGTTCTCACCGATAAATATTTTAAAGGAAAAATACCTCCGTCCGGCACATTAACCGATGGCGACCGCACTGTGCTTGGCGAATTTGCCGAAGTAAAACAGTCTGTAGAAACCTTGCTGGAGCAGTTTAAGTTCCGTGATGCACAAAAGGAAGCTATGAATTTGGCGCGTATCGGTAACAAATATTTAGCCGACACCGAGCCATGGAAGATTGCAAAAACCGATATGGCGCGTGTGGCAACCATTATGCACGTATCGTTGCAGATTGTTGCAAGTCTGGCGATTGTTTTTGAACCTTTCCTGCCATTTACGGCGCAGAAGTTACGGAGAATGTTGTCAATGACCGATTGCCGGTGGGAAGATTTGGGGAAATCCGAACTCCTGCCTGCCGATACGCAACTTGGCGCTGCCGAACTGCTTTTTACTAAAATAGAGGACGACGTCATCGAAGCTCAGGTGCAGAAATTGTTACAAACAAAAGCCGATAATACAGCCGCCGCTACTTTCCGTCCCGCCGACATTCGGGAGCAAATCTCCATTGATGACTTTGGCAAGGTGGACATCCGTGTAGGGACGGTGGTGGAATGTAGCCGCGTTCCCAAAGCCGACAAACTGTTGCAGTTCTGCATTGACGACGGTATGGGCGGACGCACCATTTTATCGGGCATCGCTCAATCCTATCCCACTCCGGAAGTGTTGAAGGGCAAACAGGTCTGTTTTATTGCCAATCTGGCGCCGCGTACACTGCGGGGCATCACAAGCGAGGGTATGCTTCTCTCTGCGGAAGACTCCGACGGGCAAATGGTACTCATTGAACCGATAACGCCGGTAAAAAACGGTGCGGCAATAGGTTGAAAAATGCAAACAACATCGTCTCGTCTGCTTTCGCTTGATGTATTGCGTGGTATCACCATTGCAGGCATGATTTTGGTGAACAATCCGGGGTCGTGGCAACATATCTACACTCCGCTACAGCACGCCCGCTGGGACGGATTGACGCCAACGGATTTGGTTTTCCCGTTTTTTATGTTCATTATGGGTGTGTCAATCTACCTTTCCTACAAGAAATTTGATTTTCGTTTCTCCCATCAAACATGCCTCAAACTTGTCAGACGCTCGTTGCTGCTGTTTTTAATCGGTCTGTTTCTGAATTACTTTGGACTGTTCTGCCGTACGCTGGCATCATTGCGCATTGAGGAGATTGCTCTGGGACAAAAATGGCTGATTGCCGCAACGGACATTCTCCCCGATTTGCGGATTATGGGCGTATTGCAGCGGTTGGCGCTGGCATCGCTTTTGGCTTCAATGATAACGCTGTGCCTGCGACGGAAAGCATTACCATGGTTAATCGGCGGTATTCTTGTCGTGTATGGCATTGGCATGATTGCTGCCGGTAGCCTTACACTGAACGATGAAAATATAGTCGGCGTGGTTGACCGAGCTGTGCTTGGCACATCGCACATGTACAAACTGCACGGAATAAATTTCGAGCCGGAAGGGCTGTTGAGCACGTTGCCGTGTATCGCGCACGTCCTGATTGGCGTAGTTGTCGGACGGTTTATTGACACACAACACCACACCGATAAAATCAGAAAACTCTTTCTCTTCGGCACGGTATTACTCTTTGCCGGACTGTTGCTGCAATACGCGCTTCCGATTAATAAATCGCTCTGGTCATCAACCTACGTGCTTGTAACCTGCGGGTTGGCATCGTTGCTGTTCGGACTGCTGATTTGGCTGATTGACATCAAAGGATGGCGACGCGGGTGGGTGTTCTTTGAGAGTTTCGGGATAAACCCAATGGCAATCTTTGTAATTGGCGGCATACTGACAACACTGATTGGGAATATCGGGTTTACCTTTCACGAACAGCATACAAGTCTCAAAGGATTTGTTTATGACACACTGCTTGTGCCGTATGCGGGGTATGAACTGGGGTCGTTGCTCTTTGCGCTGCTCTTTGTCGGTATCTGTTGGGGAATAAGTTATATTCTTTACCGTAAAAATATTTACATAAAAATCTAATATCCACTCTGCACATTTATTTTTTAATATATATAATATGTTATACCCTCTGAAATTTACGCCGATTCTAAAACCGAAACTGTGGGGCGGCACGAAATTGTCAACGCTCTATCGGCGGCAATCTGACGGCGCGGAGGCTATTGGCGAGAGCTGGGACGTGTCGGGCGTTGCGGGGAATGAATCGGTGGTGGCAAACGGCTTTCTGGCGGGTAACACTCTGAACGAACTCGTGGAAGTCTATTTGGGCGATTTGGTTGGCGAAGCGGTTTATGAACGTTATGGCGACGAATTTCCATTGCTTGTCAAACTGATTGACGCCACGCAGTATCTCTCCATTCAGGTTCATCCCAATGATGAAATGGCTGCCGAACAGCATAACGCGCAGGGTAAAACAGAGATGTGGTACGTGCTTTCGGCAGAGAAAAATGCCTGCATTATAGCGGGGTTTACACACCCCGTTACCAGAGAAGCCTGTTTGCAGCACGTGGAAAACGGCACGCTGGAACAAATTGTACAGCGTTTTGAGGTGGCGGCAGGAGACATCTTTTTCATCCCCCCCGGAACGGTACACGCCATCGGGCAGGGCTGTGTTATTCTGGAGATACAGCAGACATCGGACATTACATATCGCCTTTTTGATTACAACCGTACTGACGCAAACGGCAACCGGCGCGAACTTCATATTGATTTGGCAATGGAGGCGATAGATTTCGTGCAGTGGAAGCATCAAAAAACTGTTCCTCAGCCGATAGAACGCGGCATGATGAGGCTGGTTGAGTCTCCTCATTTTACTGTCAACCAGTTGCTGCTGGACAGACCGCAGGAATTGCGTCTGACTGAGATAGATTCCTTTGTGTTGCTGACGGTAGTAGAGGGGGCGTTACGGTATGAATATGCCGAACATACCGACACCGTCCGGAGTGGCGAGACGATTCTACTACCTGCCGAAATAGATGCCATTCAACTCTTCCCCAACGAAACGGTTAAGCTGCTGGAAGTTTATATAGTGAGCAAGCTTACTCCGCAGGTCAGCTGACCTGCGGCACAAGTGCGAGGAGAAGCACTATTCACTAAAAACTACATCTACACTCTAAAAACAAAGAACAGCCCTGTACGGCGGCGGTTATCATTCACGGTAAAGGCGCTTTCAAGGGCAAGAAGACGGTCAGTTTCAATATTAAATGAAGAATTGAGAATTGAGAATTGAGAATTGAAAAATCTCCCGCTTTGGCGGGACAAGTCCTGTGCTTCTCTGTGAAATTCAGCAGCGAGAGTTACCAAGTTTTCTTATTACACGGAGTTATACAGAGAACACACAGAGAGACACAGAGAGACACAGAGAGACACAGAGAAATAAAAGCCCCCAAAAAAACATTATTCACTATTCATTCTTCACTATTCATTCTTCATTTTTCACTAATAACTACACTCTACTAACTAAAAACTAAAAAAAGGTGTACCTTTGCAACCCGTTAGACAATCACAATAACAGATATTATGGCAGGCGCTAAGTATATTTTTGTAACAGGTGGCGTAGCTTCGTCGTTAGGCAAGGGCATTATTGCGGCGTCGCTGGGTAAACTTCTTCAGGCACGCGGTTATCGCGTAACGAATCAAAAACTGGATCCCTATATCAATATTGACCCCGGTACACTCAATCCATACGAACACGGCGAGTGTTACGTAACGGTTGACGGCACGGAAACAGACCTTGATTTGGGACATTATGAACGTTTCCTCAACGTAGAAACTCATCGTGAAAATAATCTGACAAGCGGTCGCATCTATCAGAATGTGATTGAACGCGAGCGGCGCGGCGATTTTCTGGGAAAAACCGTACAGGTTATTCCGCATATCACCGATGAAATAAAACGCAATATTTTACAGCTTGGACAAAGCGGTAAATTTGACTTTGTTATTGTGGAAATCGGCGGTACGGTTGGTGACATTGAGTCGTTGCCCTACATCGAAAGCATCCGGCAAATGCGCTGGGAAATGGCAAAAGACTGCCTCTCCATCCACTTGACCTATGTGCCGTTTGTCAGAGCTGCGGGCGAACTGAAAACCAAGCCGACCCAACATTCCGTTAAGGAATTGCAGCAGGAAGGCGTGCAACCTGACATCCTTGTCCTGCGAACCGAACATACCATTCCGCCGGACGTGCGCAAAAAAGTGGCGCTCTTTTGTAATGTCGAATCGGATGCCGTTATCGAATCCATTGATGTGGAAACCATTTACGACGTGCCGTTGCGTATGCAAGCCGAACATCTTGACAGCGTCGTTCTGCGAAAACTTGGCATCAATGACACGCACAAAGCCGATATGTCCGAATGGATACGCTTTATTAACAAGCTAAAAAATGCCAGTCAAACCGTTACGGTGGGGCTGGTGGGAAAGTATGTCAAACTTCCCGATGCTTATAAATCCATTATCGAATCACTGATACACGCCTCAGCGTATAATGACCGCAAACTTGAACTGAAATTAATTCATTCCGATAATCTTCTCTCCGAAAAGCATTGCGAAACGATGCTTAATAACCTCGATGGCATATTGATTGCGCCCGGTTTTGGCGAACGGGGCATGGAGGGGAAAATTCTTGCTGCGCACTATGCTCGCACACATCGCGTGCCGTGTCTGGGCATCTGTTTTGGGATGCAGTGTATGGTCATTGAGTTTGCCCGACACGTGCTGGGATATGCCGATGCCCATACCACAGAGGTTAATCCGGATACCACGCATCCTGTAATTGATATGATGGAAAATCAGAAACATATTCTTCATAAGGGCGGCAGTATGCGGCTTGGAGCGTATGCCTGTCAGCTTGTGGAAAACTCCGTCGTGCAGGCAATTTATCAGAAAACGCTTATTGAAGAGCGGCATCGGCATCGTTTTGAATTTAACAACAGCTATCAAACGGAGTTTGAGGCAGCAGGCATGATTTGCAGCGGCTTTAATCCCGAAACGCATCTGGTAGAAATTATAGAAGTCTGCAGTGATGCGCAGTGGTATATCGGCGTACAGTTTCACCCCGAATACAGAAGTACGGTGCTGAATCCTCATCCGCTTTTTATTAACTTCATTCGAGCAGCATCCAGATAATCACACTATTTTTATTATAACACTCTTTCCCTAAACACATTTAATTAACATTATGGACAAAAACACCCTTCTCGGCATACTTTTGATAGTGGCTATCATTTTTGGTTTTTCTTACTTGAATCGTCCGTCTGAGGAACAGATTGCCGCTCAGCGTGCGCGGGATTCTATCGCTGCCGTTGCTGTGGCGCAAGCCCGTGCTCTGGCTGCTGTTGATACGTCGGCTGTTGCTGTTGCAACGCCCGATGTCTCTGAAAACGATTCTGTCCGGCTGACGGCTCAATATGCACAGTTTGCTGCTGTTGCCACCGGTACATCGGAGAAAATCACGCTTGAAAACAACCGTTTGAAACTGGTTTTTAATACCGAAGGTGGCGGACTTTATTCCGCTCAGCTGAAAGATTACACCACTTATGATTCGCTGCCGTTACTGCTTTTTGAGGGTCAGGATGAAAATCTGGTTGATTTCACGCTACATACTGCCAACAATCGCGTTCTCAATACGTCAAAACTCTTTTTTGCCAAACAGTCAATCGTTTCCGATTCGCTTGGTCAGAGGCTTACACTGCGGCTTGCCATAGATGCCGACAGCTATCTGGATTTTGTCTATTCATTGCCTCGCGACGGATATATGCTGCAATTCAGCATCGTTCCTCACGCTATGGACAGGCATCTTGCATTTATGGCTAACACACTGGATATGTCATGGTATGGAAAAATCCGTCAGCAGGAGAAAGGTCGGAAATTTGAAAGTCGCTATACCACGCTCAACTACCGTTTTGTCGGAGATGATATGGAAAAATTGAGCGAAAGCAGTAATGACTCAAAGAATGCGCCTACTCCCCTGCGCTGGATTGCTTTTAAAGACCAGTTCTTTTCAACAGTCCTCGTTGCCGATGAGTCTTTTATCTCGGCACGCCTTTCAAGTACGGTGATGCCCGACGATTCGCCATATATGAAAGAGTATGAAGTAAAATCTTCTGTGCCTTTCGACCCGACGGGCAGCAAAACAACAAATCTGCGCTTCTATCTTGGCCCCAATCACTACAAAACGCTTAAGGAATGTACCCGTTTTTTGCCGGCAACCACCCCCACAGAAGACCTGAACCTGCAGGAACTCGTTCCGCTCGGATGGACGCTTTTCCGTTGGGTGAGCCAGTGGATGATTATCCCGCTGTTTAATTTCTTCGGCTCGTTTATCTCGAATTACGGTATCATTATTCTGCTTCTGACGCTTGTTATTAAAATTGTTATTTTGCCGCTTACGTTCAAATCGTATATGTCAACGGCAAAAATGCGGGTACTCAAACCGCAAATTGACGTTATCCACGCACGTATTCCCGCTGACAAAGCTATGGAACGTCAGCAGGCTACAATGGCGCTCTACAAAAGTGTTGGCGTCAGTCCAATGGGAGGCTGTCTGCCTATGATTCTGCAAATGCCGTTCCTGTTTGCGATGTTCTCTTTTTTCCCAACGGCAATAGAATTGCGGCAACAGAGTTTTCTCTGGGTAAAAGACCTGTCAACCTATGACGCCATTCTCTCGTGGGATACCTACATCCCGCTGATTACTCCTTATTTTGGTAATCATATCAGCCTTTTCTGCCTGTTAATGACCGTTACCAATTTGATTTATACAAAACTGAATATGCAAAGTCAGGGTGGCATGGGCGGAGACCAGATGAAAATGATGAAATGGATGATGTACCTTATGCCGCTGATGTTTCTCTTTATCTTCAACAGTTACGCTTCAGGATTGAGTTATTACTATTTCATCTCGCTTTTGTTGACAATCGGGCAAACCTATCTGTTCCGTCTCTTTGTGAATGAAGAGAAGCTGCTGCACAAACTCGAAGCCAACAAGCTCAAAAAGAAACCCGCCAAAAAATCGGGTTTTATGGCGCGTTTGGAGGAGGCGCAACGCCAACAGGCAAAGGCGCTCAGAGAGCAGCAAAAACGCCGCAGCCCCAACCGTTGATACCATAACCATTTGTACTGAAAAAAATGTCCGGACGAAATCTCTATACGGTTATCAGCAATGACCGGCTTGCGCCGAATGTCTTCAAGATGGTTCTGCTTGGCGACACGCACCATATCTCCGCGCCCGGACAGTTTGTAAACATTGAATTACCCGGACGTTTTCTGCGTCGTCCTATTTCGGTATGTGATTACGATGCTTCTACCATTACGCTTGTTTATAAGGTGGTCGGGGCAGGCACGCAGCAGATGAGCGAGCTGCCTGTTGCAACAACGCTTGATATGCTCACAGGGCTTGGTAATGGCTTCGACACCTCCGTAAGTGGTGAAATGCCGCTTTTGGTCGGAGGCGGGGTGGGGATTCCGCCGCTTTATGCTCTTGCCAAACGGTTGATTGACGAGGGTAAACGTCCGCAGGTAGCGCTGGGCTTCAACACGGCAAGCGAAGTCTTCCTGTACGAGGACTTTCGCAATTTGGGAATCGACGCCTTTCTTGCCACTGTCGATGGGGCGGCGGGGTGCAGGGGGATTATTACAGACGCGATTGTCAGGCATAAACTGCAATACGATTATCTTTACGCCTGTGGTCCGCTGCCGATGCTTAAAGCGTTATACGATGTTACCGCCATAGATGGACAGTTCAGTTTTGAAGAACGTATGGGGTGTGGATTTGGCGGCTGTATGGGCTGCTCCTGCCGCACTCTCAATGGCTACAAACGCATCTGTACAGAGGGTCCCGTTCTGTTCAGGGCGGAAATCCTGTGGGAAACAGCAGAGTGTCGTTGACACGCATACAATACGAAAGACCAAACAAAAAGCCCCTCGCGGGGCTTTTTGTTTGGTCTGGATGCGGAGGCTTATTCCGCCACGCAGCGCACACTGTAGCCGTACGACCGAGCTGGGTTTAATAAGGTCGTGCTATAGAAACCGCTGGAGAAGATCAGGGGGCGACCGCTACTTCCGCTATTAGTAGAGCTCCAGTAGTAGCCTTGGGCGCCACGGGAGAGCAACGAGCCATCGCCGTTGTTCCGCACGCCGGCAGTGGGCAAAACCAAAGCGTCGCCGAATTTAATACCGTTGTCTTCTTCGCCGTTACTCCAGGTTGGAGCGCTGGCGCTCCAGCTCGTGCCACCATCAGCAGTGTAGTATATGGTGTTATAGTCAATCACGCTTTGCCACTCGGCGAGTGTAGGCACGCGCCAACCGGGAAGGCAGGGATTTTGGGTAACCATGTTCCATTCACTATTTCCTGGAATAGGGTTATTCCAGCCTGGAACTGCGCCCGAGTTAGACAGGTTGTCTGCCTGTGACAATGCCTCAGTTCCAATGCCGAACTGGTACATCGCCCCGTGAATCTCCTTCACAGGCTTAAACGGATCTTTCGTTTCATCAGCGCCGAGATTGTGACACATGAATGCTTTCCATACTCCGCTCGCTACATTCGCCCCGCAACATGCACAATCCTGAAGCGATATGTTCAGTTCAATGGCTCTGTCGATGTTGCCGTCATTATAAATGGCATACAGTTTGAGTTTTAAGCCTTTGTCGCGGGTAAGACCTGACAGGTCGTTTTGCAGCGACGATTTGTAATTTACCGTTACCTGGGCAGAGCTAACG